>CALFYN010000380.1 GCA_937952345.1 uncultured Acidobacteriota bacterium | reverse complement strand
CGGTTGCTGAACGGACACGCTGGCCCGAAGGCTTGTGCTGAAGGTGAAGATAAGGGGAACGGGTTAGGACGGCAAGGAGAAACGGCCCGGGAGTTTTACCATAACGCCGGGTTGGTGGATGGATTGGCGGAGGGCCAGGACTTGGTGGTAACATCGAAAGGCGAGCCGAAGTTTGTGGTAACCCGGAGCGCGGCACCTCGAATGACCCGAGTGCTGGCCGAAGAGTGGGCAGTGGGAAATGCGCGCAAGCCAAAGGTGGACGGAACGGCGTTTCTCCGCACGCTCAAAAAATGAGGGTTTACGCGGATACCTCGTGGTGGTTTGCGCACAAGGGAAGCCGGTGACGCCGGGGCGGCAGGCGAAAGCGGCGTCTGACAATAGACGGCGCCCTATTTCTTGAGAATCTGTCCGTCGGCGAGCAGGCGCTTTTCGAGATCGGAATACGCGACATCCTGCACGGCGAGGTTCTGGTCAATGGCGAGCGCGGCGGCGGTGGCGGCGGATTGGCCGAGGATCATGAAAACGGGCTCCATGCGGATGGAGCCGTAAGCGATGTGGGAACTGGAGACGCAGACCGGGACGAGCAGGTTCTCGCACTGGCCGCGTTTGGGCACCAGAGAGCCGTAGGAGATTTGATAAGGGCCCTGGGTGGAGACGCCGATATCGCCTTCGTTCTGCACGTATCCTTCCGGCGTGACGTACCGTTGCACGTTGTGGGAATCAATGCTGTAGGAGCCCATGCCGACGGGTTCCGGCGTCGGACGGCGCTTGAGCAGTTCGTTCTCCGTCATGATGTAACGGCCGATCATCCGGCGCGCCTCGCGAATATACATTTGATGCGGCCAGTTGCCGTTATCGGTGAACTCGTCGGCGGCGAGGCCGTAGCGGCTCATTTTCTCCCGCACTTCGGCGGGCACGCGCGGATCGTTGGCAATGAAGTAGAACCAGCCCTTCTGATAAGTTTCATGCTCCCTCATGATTTCCCGGCGGCGCTCGTAGGAGCCTTCGGGATAATCGTAATTATAGCCGATGTTGTCCGTGCTCATCGGGCCGTGGTTGTTAGTGTCGGTTTTTTGGTTGGGGATGGGATCGAACTTGTCGAAAGTCTCGCGCCAGCCCGCGGCAAAAATGCGGAGCAGCAGTTCATACTGATCCGGGTCATAGCCTTCGGGTTTGGGAAATGGGACGCGGTTCTCGGGATGATCGGTCAGGCACATGCGAAAGCAATAGGCCTGGATCCGCCGGTCGCCCGACCCGAATTCGCCCGGGTGTTCCGCGCTGATGCGCGGGAGCAGGCCGCTCGCGGGATCGCCCGGCACGCGGTAGGGACTGATCTTCTCCTTCACCGCGCCGAAATGATGGCGATGATGCAGGACGCCCGTTTGGACGCCGTTCCACTTCTCGCCGTAAGTGGAGGACGATTCGCGCCCGACGTGG
>CALFYN010000379.1 GCA_937952345.1 uncultured Acidobacteriota bacterium | reverse complement strand
AACACCCACACCTGTTGCCCGTCAAAGCGGATCTTTCGAATCGCCCCCGCACTGCTCAATTGAATCGTGTCAACCAGTTGCGTCCCCGCAATCCGGTGCAACCGCCCCACTCCCGTATTCCCGATGACCGGTCCGTTCACCACCCACACGAACGTCCCATCGAACTCCAGATCCCGCGGCGTTCCTCCTACGTCCACCTCCGTGAAGCCGCCCAGGAGCGATTCCTCGATCGACTCCACCTCCGGATCCAACCGCACAACCTTCCCTTGCGCCGTGCACGACATCCACAGCCACCGCCCGTCATAGACCAGTCCGCCTGCTCCGCCAGGGCACAACACGATGTTCTCCAGCACCGCTCCATCGTTCCGCCGGAACCGGAGGAGCCTCCCGGATTGCGGCCCCGCGGCGAAGATTTGCGTCCCTGTCCACACCACCGGACCCAGGTCTAACCCTTCCGCGCTTGCGGCGCTGATCGTCCCAACCTGTGCCCCAAAATCCGGGCGTGGACGGGCCATTTTCAACAGCCCGTCCTGCGTTGTCGCCCACAAGGACACTCCATCGAACGCCATGTCCCGAATCACCGCATTCCCCGGAATCGGAATGGTACGGTTTGTCGTCAGCCCAGTCTGGCGCGATACCTCCACCAGCCGGAAGTTCCCGCTCTCCTGCTTCCACAACATGCCGCCGTCGAAGAACAGCAGCGAGTCCGGCGATGCAGTGGGGTGCAGCCCGAAATTCGAATTGCTCGCACCGATATCCGTCAAGTCCGTTGTCAATTTCACCAGCCGGTCTTGTGTCAATCCCCGCAATACGTACAAATGCCTGCCGTCGGTGTCGAAGTTGATCGCATTCGGAATCGTCGTGAATGCCAATATGCTCCGCAATGTTCCCCACCGCCGGAACGCAATCTGCGATCCCGGAATCGCTCCCCCGCCACCTCCCCCCGGCCCCGGAGGTCCCGGAGGCCCGGGTGGCCCCACCGTACCCGTCCCCGGAGGCCCCGTGGGACCGGTGGCGCCCGTGGCTCCGGTCGGTCCCGCCGGACCCGCCGTCACCGGCCCCGCCGCCCCATCCCAAAAGATGTCCAGTTCCGCCCCGTGGCTCGTCGCCGCATTCTCTTTGCTGTCCAGTTCAATACTCGTCGTATCCCGCACCGCCACCAGCGCCAGCCCATTGTTCGGCCGCCCCGATAGCCAGCTCTCAACCGCCGCCGTCACGTCGATCACCACCGTCCGCATCGGCGTCGTCGCGTCAAATCCGCCCCCTATATCGCTTCCCAAAGCCGGAAACGATGCGTCTGTCACTGTGCCCTCCGTCCACCTGCCCGTCACCTGCACCACCCGTATCACCCCTGGACTCTCCACCCGGTTCACAAACAGCCGCAGATAGGCCCGCGCCAGCTTCAGGTTCGAATAGGCCGGATATATCTCAAACTGCACCAGCGCCCGCGCGCCGCGTCCTACCCGCAATGTTGGTTCCTGCCCCAGCGGTGCCCGCTGCTCCCGCAGCGTATACGAATCCCCACTCAATACGGCCCCCACCGCCGTCATTCCTCCAGTTGCCAGCATGGCGAACATCCAGGCGATTGTCATCGATCTCTCCAATCCACCTCTGCCCCGGTTGCATAGCCATTGCAAGCGAAAATATCACACGGCGCCCGCAGATGCGTTGCCGCTGCCTCCCAATCCGCTCCTCGCCCTCTACTGATCGCAGGCGGTGCCCTGTCGGCAAAGGCTCCTATCAAATCACCGCGACGTCCGCCGCACACGGAGCGTGCTCGCGGTGCGTCAGTTCCAGTGCTCCGGTCGCCGGTTCGATGCGGAAGCATTCCACGCAATCCGCGTCCTGGCTCGCCACCAGCAAATACCTGCCACTCGGACTCAGCGTAAGGTTCCGCGCATTCGAATGCGCCGCCAGAGCGTACCGGCTCGAATACATTAGCGTTCCATCTTCCGGCGACACGGCAAACACGGCAATGCTCTGGTGCACCCGGCAGATGTAGTAGTAGTGCGAAGCATCGGACGATAGACAGCCCTCTGCTCCCCAGAAGTCCGCCTTGCCCAGATTCTCCGGATGGTTGCGTCCCTGGAAGTCCTCCGGATAGCAACGAACTGTTTGTACAGGAATCAGCCCCTTCCCTTCGTCAACCCCGCAAACCACAACAGTGCCATCCAATTCGCAATTCACGTAAGCCACCCGCAGGGTCGGGTGAAAGTTGATCCCGCGCGGCCCGCATCCCGGGGCCAGCGCCACTTCGCCGCGCGGCGTCAATGTCCCCGTCGCGGTATCGAGAAGGTATTGGTGCACTTTGTCCGTGCCCAAATCCATCGCATACACCAGGTCGCTTCGCGGATCGCCGTGCACACCGTGCGGATGCGGCATCGATTGCCGCAGCGGGTGCGGTCCCGAGCCCGTGTGGTCCGGCGCAGCAGTCATCTCGCCGATCACTCCCGTGTCCGCATCGAACGGCAGCACCGAAATGCCACCCTCCCAGTACCGCGTCACCAGCAGGAAACGCCCGGTCCGGTCGAACGTCGCACACGTGTTCCCCCGTCCCCCCGTGGACTGTGTGCCTACCTTCACCAGCACCCCCTCCGGTTCAATCCGGTACGAGGTCACAAATCCCACACCGGCGGGTACCCCCGTGTGGTGCGAAAGCTCGTGGCAAGCCACAAGAAAACGGCCGTTGGGGTGAATTTCGAGCCACGTCGGAGAATCCTGCTCCGTAATTCTTCCCGTTGGCGTAAGCGAACCATCTTCCTCGTGGAACGCAAATGAAAGGATCCCTCGTCCCGGCTGCTTTGAGCCGACCCAACCCAACTGCCCGGGCGTAAATCCGGAATAACATCCCACAAACGCGTATTGCCGCGGCATTCTCGCTGGTTCTCCTTCTCGCCGCCAAACGGGGCACGTGGGCGCCAGAATAGCACGGCACTCAGAGCTCGTGGCGCGAACACTCGTGTTTGCCGCGTCGAGACTCATCTCGACGCGCGGCAGGCCTACACAGCAATAAGTTGGGCTGCCGGATCCAAACGCCGCAGATCATTCGGATCGCTTGTCACGATGGGATCTCGCCGCTCCCTGGCTATAATCACCACCGATGCGTCGATCACATCCCGCGAGTTGGCGGCGCCGCAGAGTTCTCCACAGGAACGTGCCAGTTGCTCATCGAGAGGAACAATCGCCACTTCCTCGCATCGCAAGAACCGGGCTAAGGTGGCCTGAACCCGGCCATCCCGCCACACCTGCCCCACAACGCCTGCGGGCACTCGAAACATCCTGCCCTGCGCCAATGCGCGCTGCAGCAAGGCAATCATGCGCGGATCGCCGCGATCGAGGGCGATCAATGCGCCGGCATCCAGCACTATTCCCGCCGCGGTGCGAGTGCGCGTTCTGCCCATCGGATGTCCTTTGTCTCCGGCTCGCCATATTGTTCGGTCAGATCCCGCAGCAGTGCCCGCAGAGATTCTCGTTTCTCATGTTCCGCCAGGACATGCGCAATGTAACCCGAAACCGACTCCGCCCGCCCGGCCCGGATTTCCCTGTGGACCCTCGCCAGTTGCTCCTTGGGCAAGCTGATAGCGATCTTCGCTTTGGTCATACCCGTATCATACCGCCCGTGCATGCGACTCACAAACCGCGTGACGTGCACTTCACCGAGGACACTCTCGCCGTCGATCTTGCAGACGGTGGCGGGAGTCTGGCCTATTGCATCAAAACTGGAACCGCGCCACTATCTGCCCGCTCCGCGGCGGCGAAAATACACTCCCCGCATTGATGCGTCCAAAGCCCGAAATCACCGCTCCCGAGGCATTGCGCACCTGGGTCGCCAGCGCGTTCCCCGAATCCGGATTGTTCAAATAAGTCCGGTTGAACACGTTGAAGAACTCCGCTCGAATCGAGAACGACATGCCTTCGCGCACCGGAAAATTGCGCCCGAAGTTAAACTGCTCATCATACCGCCTCGCGTAGCGGTAGTCGTCGTAGTAAGCCGCCGCGAATCCCCACTGCCCTGGACCCGGGTCCGCCCACGCCTTCGGGTTCAATACGAAGTCCTTGTTCGGATCGATGCAGTGGCAATTCAGGTCCTTCAGAAACAGCGGCTCCCCAGCGACTCGATTCACATTCGTTCCCCGGAACAGCAGCGCGTTCAGATTGTTCTGTGCACTGGGCACCCGGATCGGTGTGCCGCTGCTATAGCGGAAAATTCCTCCCACGATGTAGTCGCTCAACATCCAGCGCGCCACCTTGTTCCATCGAACCGTTGGTGTCTGGTAATTGATCCCGGTAACGAATACGTGCGGCTGGTCGCTGATCGAAAAGCTCTTCTGATTGCGGCGGTTGAATACATCGTTGATCGGCACGACGGCGCCGGTGTTGTCCTCAACGGTGGTCAGCGTCTTTGACCATGTGTACGCCACCGTCATCGTCAATCCCTTCGAATAACGCTTGGTGGCCTTCACCTGAAGCGAATCGTACCAGTTGTTTCCCAGTGGCGCCCATAGGGTGCCTAGCCCGCCAAACTGCGGATACGGTCGCAACGTTTGCGCCACCGTTGCCGCGGTCGGGAACCCTGTATACGGCGCACGGTTGAACCCACGCTGCGCCGCCAGCGGCGAATCGATGCGCGAACTCAGCAATGTCCGATCTTCCGCCCGCGACAGATCCAGGCCTACTGCCCGAATCCGGTCCTCGCTCAGCGCGTTGTAATCCACCAGTCCGTTCGCCATGAACCACGCACCGCGATTGCCAACGTACGCCGCCTCCACCACCAGGTCCGTGAAGAACTCGCGCTGCACGCTGAGATTCCAATTCATGATGCGCGGCGGCCGTCCCGCGTTCGGATCCACGATCGCCGGAGGCGAATCCGTTTGCCCGCGGCTCGGACGAATCCCCGCGTTGTAGCTTGCCACCAGCAGATCGGCCACGTTGTAGTTCAGCCCGTTGCGCAGTGTTACCGCCGGTTCTCCAAACGCCGGCGTACTGAAGTTGATCGTGTTGAAGCCCATCCCCAGCGAGTTTCCGCCGCCGATATAGCGAAATTGCGAAGTCTGCCCGTAGGACACGGCAAATCCCGCCCGCACAACCGTCTTCGGCGTCATCTGATACGCTAGCCCGAGCCGTGGCCCCAACGCATAAGGATAGGCGCTCGAGAAAGTGCAGTTGCAGCGCCCCGGTCCGCTTCCTTCGTAAATCGTAGCTCCCAGCAGACCTCCCGCGGCTGGGTTCGGCACCGTCGGCGCCCACATGCTCTGCCGGTTCCACAACTCCCGCGGCGCTGGCTGCAAGTCGTAGCGGATACCGTAATCAAACGTCAGCTTGCGCGTCACTTTCCACGTGTCCTGCAAGAAGAACGCCCAACTCATCTTCCGGTACTGCGGATCCTGCGTATTGCTCACGCTGGCGTTGTTCACGCCGCCCAACAGAAAACTGGCATAAGGGAAGCCCACATTGCCGCCAGGCAGCGCGACCCCTTGCAACGACGGCAGCCCCGTCTGTGCCGCCGCGTACGCGAAATTCCCCGCAACATTGTTCGTATTGCGATTCGTGAAATTCGCGTTGCTCCATTCCGCCCCCGCCTTATAGGTGTGATTGCCGCGAATGTAGGACAGGTTTGCCAGACCCGTCAATTGATCCTGCACATACAGATTGCGGTTCGTCGGCCCCATGTCGATCATTCCACCCTGCGAACTCCCCAGCCCGGTCATGCGCGGGAATCCCGCCGCGAAGCCCCCTCGCAATCCAAGCTGCCCTGCCGTGTCAAACGTCGATATCGATTCCGGCGCCGCGTCCGGGTTGTAGTAGCGCACGTAGCCCGCGCCCATGTGCAGCAGCAACACTGGCGACAGCGTGTGGTCGTAGTTCAGCCGGATTGTATTGCTGCGAATGAGTTGATCGCGCCGGGCGCTGATCGGGTCGGGCAATCCGTCCTGTCCGTTGTCCTTGTCCGTTCTCTGGTTGGAGTAGTATCCGGAAATCTTCGAACTCGCAGTGAACGAATGGTCGATTTTGATGCTCGGAATGGCCTGTATCTTCCGGTACTGCGCCCGCCGCTCAAAGTTGTTGATCTGTCCCGATGAGGTAGGTGCTGGAATGAGCGCCTGTATCTTTGCCGCCACCGGATCGAATCGCGCACTGGGAATGATGTTCCCCGGAAACACGTCGCGGAACGTTCGCCCGTCGATTACCCGTGCCGTCGCCGGATCGTAGATCGCGTTTTCCAGAAGTGCCCGCCCCAATTGGTCCTGGCCCAGATTCCGCCCCGTCAACGCCGCGCTGAAGTTCCCGCTCCGGTAATCGTTCGTCGGCACTGTCCCAAGCCCGTAATACTGATTCTGAATGTCGCGGAACATCTCGTAATTGAAGAAGAAGAACGTCCGTCCCTTGCCGTTGTAGAGCTTCGGCAGCACCACGGGCCCACCGATCGACCCTCCGAAATCATGGCGGCGTACACGCGGCCGGATCAGTCCCCCCTGCCCGTTGTTCGTGAATGGCACGCCCGCGTTGAATGCTTCGTTCACCATGTAGTCGTACGCGCTGCCATGAAACTGATTGGTTCCGGAACGCGAAGTGAAATTGAACAGCCCGCCACCCACCTGCCCGAATTCCGCCGCGAAGTTCGAAGTCTGCAACGTGAACTCCTCCAGCGCCTCCACCGAAGGCTGCGACTCATCGGACACTCGCGAATCCAGCGAACTCGTCGCGTCCTGCCCTTCAAACACGATCTTGAATGTCGCCGCGGGAGCCCCGTTCACGCGAATCGAATTCCACCCGCTGATGCTCGCCCCGGGAGCAAGCTGCACGAAACTCAACGGATTCCGCACTGCCCCCGCCCCCAGGCCGAAATTCAGCGGCAGGTTGTTCAACTGCTCGCGCAGCACCGTCGTGCTCTGCGTTGCCGATTCCGTCTTCAACAGGCTGGCGTCGGCGGTCACGCTCACCGATTCACTGGTGGACCCAAGTTGCAGCATGATGTCCACACGCATCGTCTGCGCCACCTGTACGCGAACGCCCTTCTGCTCGTACTTGCGGAAGCCTTGCACTTCCACCGTAAGGTCATAGGTTCCGGAAGGCACGTACGGAATAGTGAAATTGCCCGTCCCTGTAGTGACCCCTTTGAATACCAATCCGTTTGCCGGATTCGTGGCCAGTACCTCAGCGTTTGGCACCAGCGCTCCGCCCGGATCGCTCACGGTTCCCGTGATCACTCCACGGTCACCCTGTGCGAAAACAGTACACGCCAGAAGAAAAATCCCCATTAAGCGAGTCATGACGTAACCTCATTGCAGCGATAAAATCGAATTTGCTCTGGAGTATATCACGCCCGTTCATGGCGGTTGCGCTGCTGGCGGCCCGCATTTCCGCCGCGCCTTCGTATGTTGGCAGCCAGGCGTGTCTCGCCTGCCACAAAGAAATCGGAGAATATTATCAAAAAATGCCAATGGCCAAAACCAGCGGCCGGATATCGCATTTCCCGCCCGCCGGTGCCTTCACCCAGAAAGCTGCCGGCGAGCGCTTCGTCATCGAAGGCAGCCAGGTGCGCCAGAGCCGTGCCACCCATACCCTCAGCTACTTCATCGGGTCCGGCGCTGCCGGCCGTAGCTTCCTCTTTTCCCACGACGGATTCCTGTTCCTCGCCCCTGTCACCTTTTACACCGAAGCCCAGCGCTGGGATATGTCGCCCGGCTACCAACACGCCCGCGAAAATCTGTGGAACCGCCCCATCGAGCCCAACTGTCTCTTCTGCCACAGCACGCGTCCACAACCGATTTACGGCACGCAGAACCGCTACGCCGAACCGCCCTTCCTCGAAGAAGGCATCGGCTGCGAACGCTGCCACGGCCCGGGTTCGGAACACGTCGCGCGCACCGGCCCCATCGTCAATCCCGCCAAACTCGCCCCCGCCCAGCGCGATTCGATATGCGCCCAGTGCCACCTCACCGGCAAAGCCCGGATCGACCGGCCTGCCATGCAACTCGCCATGTTCCGCCCCGGAGCCAAACTCAGCGATTACGTCTCCGTCTTCATCGCCTCCGATGCCGCCGAGGCCCGTCTCCGCGTCACCAGCCACATGGAGAAGCTGTCCTACAGCGCCTGCCGCCAGAAGAGCGGCGAAGCCCTTTGGTGCGGCAGTTGCCACAGCCAGCATCGCTCCGTCGACTTCCGCTCGAAATGTCTCCACTGTCACGAATCAAAACTGACCCGGGAACATGCAGGCCGTGAGCATTGCGCCTCCTGCCACATGCCCCGCACGCAGGCCGCCGACTCGAACCACGGCGTCTTCACCGATCATTCCATTCCACGCCAAAGCCGCCCGCCCGCCGCACGGAAGAGCAAAGGAGTCCTCATTCCATTTCCTGGCTTTGCCTCCGATGACCGCACCCTCGGCCTTGCCTATGCCGAAGCAGCCCTCGAATCGAATGATCCCTCGCACCGCCGTGAAGCCCTGCGCCTGCTCCGCCAGGCCCTGCCCGCCAACACCAACGATTGGAATCTCCTCACCCGTCTCGCCTTCCTCGAATCCCCTGAAAGAGCGCTGCCGCTCTACCAGCGCAGCCTCGCCATTCGCCCCCAACAGCCTGTAGCCCTCATCAATGCCGGCGCGATTCACGCCCAATCCGGTAACCTGAACCAAGCGATAGACTACTTCCGCAAGGCGCTCGCCATGAATCCCGGTCTCACCGAAGCCTCGCGCAACCTTGCCACCGCTCTCCGCGCCACCGGCCGCGCCGACGAAGCAAGGCAAGTCATCCGTCAGGCCCTCATGTTCGCTCCGGAGGTGGATCGATGAGACTGCTTCTCGCTTCTTGCCTCGCCGTTGCCGCCACAGCGCAAATCCGCTTCGACGTGCAGCCCCTTCCCTTTGTCCTGCACGACGGGGCAAAGGGCGATTACCGCCTCATCGAACTCATGGTAGGCGGCGCCGCCCTCTTCGACTTCGACAACGACGGCTGTCTCGACGTCTTCCTCACCAACGGAGCCGCGCTGCCATCGCTCCAGAAATCCGATGCAAAGTTCCACAACCGGCTCTATCGTGGCGATTGCCGCCTCGGATTCTCCGACGTCACCGCCACTGCTCAGGTCTCCGGCGAAGGCTACTCCATGGGAGCCGCCGCCGCCGACTACGATGGCGACGGCCGCACCGATCTGTTCGTCGCCGGCGTCAACCGCAACCTTCTTTATCGCAATCTGGGCAACGGCAAGTTCCAGGATGTCACCCAGCGCTCCGGCCTGGCTCCTCCCGCAAAGAAGCCTTGGTCCGTCGGCGCAGGTTGGTTCGACTACAATAACGACGGCCTTCCCGACCTGTTCCTGGTCAATTACCTCGATTGGAATCTCGCCACCGAACCCAGGTGCGGCGCCCCCGAAGCCCGCTTCTACTGCCACCCCAACGCGTTTCAAGGCCTCCCCAATCAGCTCTACCGCAACAATGGCGATGGCACGTTCACCGATGTCTCCCAACCTTCCCGCATCGCCGCCCACATTGGCAAGGGAATGGGAGTCGCCTTCGCCGATTTCGACGCCGACGGATTCACCGACATCTATGTCGCCAACGACTCCATGCGCGCCTTCCTCTTCCGCAATCGCGGCGACGGCACGTTCGCTGAAATCGGCCTCGAATCGGGCGTTGCACTGCGCGATGACGGAGCACCCATCGCCGGCATGGGCGTCGATTTTCGCGATTACAATAACGATGCTCTCCCCGACTTGATCGTCACCGGCATGATCAACGACAGCTTCCTGCTCTTCCGCAATACCGGCAAGCAGTGGCAGTTCGAAGACGATCGCGCCCGCACGGGCCTCCTGCTCGGAACCCGCCGACTGACCGGCTGGGGCGTGGGTACCTTCGATTTCGACAACGACGGATGGAAAGACCTTTTTTTCGCCCTCTCCCATTTCCCACGCCTGGATCGCTATACCGGACGCAATGCCGAACTCCCCTGCATGGTCTTCCGTAACGCCGGCGGCTCCAGGTTTACACCCCATGATGTCTCCCCACCGGCTTTCTACCGTGGCGCTGCGTTCGGCGATCTCGATAACGACGGCCGCATCGATGCCGTCGTCAGCGCCGCCAACAGCCAGGCCCGCATCCTGCACAACATGTCCGAACCGGCCAATTGGCTTAGGATCCAGCTCCGTCAACTCGGCGCCATCGTCAAAGTGACACTCCCCGATGGCCGCACCCTCACCAATCACTCCACCACCAGTGTGGGCTACGCCTCGTCCAGCGAATCCACCGTCCACTTCGGCTTCGGCAGGAACACCACCGCCACCAGCATCGAAGTCCGCTGGCCGGGAGGTGCGGCGAAAACCCTACGCAACGTATCCGCCAATCAAACGATCAAGGTGGATCATCCATGAGAGCCGCGGTGTTCCTCTTGATCTGCGCAATGCTGGCCGCGCCACAGGCCTCATCTCCGGGCTATCAGGCCTACCAGCGTGCCAACGATCTGTTCGTCAAGCAGCAATTCCCAGCCAGTCTGGACGCTGTTGAAGAAGCGCTGCGTCTCGACGGCAAACTCGTCCCGGCTTGGACCCTGCGCGCCAAACTCGCCATGGCCGCGAGTCGCAATGACTTGGCCCGCGCCGACCTCGAGCGTGCCGTCGCCCTCGATCCCCAGTCCTCCTACGCCCAGTTCCTCCTCGGCCTGGTCCTCTATCAGTTGAACGAGTTGCAACTCGCCCAACAGCCGCTCGAAGCCGCCGTGAAGCGGAACCCCAAGGATCCGCGTGCCGCGCTGTACCTCGGTCTCTGCCGCGAAAGCCTCGGCGATACTGAAGCCGCTGCCTCGCTATACGAGAAGGCAATCCGCCTCGAGGAATCTGCTGGCCATCCGCAACCGGAAACCTACTTGATCGCCGCCCGCCTGCAACTGGTCCTCGATCGCATCGATACGGCCGAAGCACTGGTGCAAAATGCAATCCGCCGCAACCCGCAAAGCCGTGATGCTCATTTCGAACTGGCTCGTGTCGCCACACGCCGCCGCCGCTTTGACCTCGCCGTCAAGGAAGGTACACAGGCCCTCAAACTCCCTCCCGCCGAAACCACAGACCAGCAGATCCACGCCCTGCTGGCTCGATCCTTCCAGGCCCTCGGCGACACCGCCAACGCCACGCGTCACGCCGAAGCCGCCAAAACCAGGTAGCCACTAAGCTCGCACTTAGCTAAGCTAGCAGCTAGACCACTGCATCACAATGTGGCGCCTGCGATCAACTCCAGAACTCATTCCGAGAATTGAGTGATGTTCACGGCACGCCCCAGCGTCTTCCTTAAAGACGTGTGAGTATGCGTCAGGTGGCGTATTGCTGTGCAAAGCTCTTACGGGGCGACATGCGGAGCGTCACTGGGAAGTCGCGCCAGCCTGGGCCAACTGCCTTGCGATCCGCTGATACATCACTGCACGGAAGAGCGCTCCGAAATTCGAATCGTCCTTAATCTTCTTGTAAATCTCGAAGTTCGAGTCGATCATGTCTTCGAGCGTATCGCCGAAGAAGGAATCGAAGGCCAGCCGTCGGGTGTCCTCTGATGGGTTGACTGTCGAATCCATCGCCCTTCGCAGCCCTTCAACCTCTTGCAGCCGCCTGTCCATATCGGCGGCAAAGTGGTTCACCTTGTCTTCGTCCGTGAAGTCGGTCCCGTAGTGGTCATTGATGTAGCTGATGATCTCCGATAGCGGTGCTTTGTCTTCTTGGCTGGGACGCCCGGTGCCCAAGGCGCTGATCGGCTTCAGTTCGCCGTCCTCATCGATCAGCTTGATCGCGCCGGAACTGGTTTGCTGAACCCGGTACGACTCCATGTTGATGTTTTCGGTGATCTCCACCGGCAGTGGACTCTTCGGCAATTTCAGTTTACGCAACAGGTGACGGGTGTACTGGTAGAACTTCTCCAACTCCACATCCGTGAAAGTCAGCACTTGGGACAGGAAGGCGTACAGGCGCACGAAATCGGAAACGTGCTTGCGGAAGTCCGCCCGCTCATCCTCCGGGCGAGCTTCATACAGCACCACCACGGCATCCAATAGCGGCTGAATCTGTTCCTGTTTGCCCTTGGTGCTGAAGTAGACAAGGGCAAAGTCGTCCACATGCTCCCGCAGGAAGATGTGATAGTCCTCGACCATCCGCTTCAGGTCGTACAACTTGTTCGGGTCGGTGGGTTCCGTCAACAAGGTGGTTTCGAAGTACGGCTGGAACGCCTTCTGGATGTCGTCGGTTTCATTCGCGAAGTCCAGCACCATCGTGTCCTCTTTGTCCGGGTGGGTCCGGTTCAACCGGCTGAGCGTCTGGATGGCGTTCACGCCGCCCAACTTCTTGTCCACGTACATGGTGTGAAGAAGCGGCTGGTCGAACCCGGTCTGATACTTCTCCGCAACGATGAGGAAGCGGTACGGACTGGCCTTGAACGTATCCGCCGTCTGCGTCTCCGGGAATCCGTTCATCCCGTGTTCGGTAAACTTGAGGCCGGTATCGGGGTCGGTCACTTCGCCGGAGAAGGCCACCAGCGCCCGGTATGGCAACTTCCGTTCCTTCATTTGGCGATCGAACTCCTGCTTGTACCGAACCGCATGAAGCCGCGATCGCGTCACCAACATCGCTTTCGCCTTGCCGCCAATCTTGTCTTTCACCTGACCGTGGAAATGGTCGAGGATCAGACTGGTCTTGGTGCGCAATCCGTGCTCATGGAGATCCGCGTAGGATCGCAAGAGGTAGGTCGCTTCCTTGCGCTCATACTTCGGATCGTCGCTGATCTTCTTCAGCAGCGCGAAGTAGACCTTGAACGTGGTGTAGTTCTTCAGCACGTCCACGATGAAGCCTTCTTCGATCGCCTGTCGCATGGAATACAGGCTGAATGGCCCGATCTGTCCATCGGAATTCTGTGTGCCGAAGAGTTCCAGCGTCTTGGCCTTCGGCGTCGCCGTGAACGCAAAGAAGCTAACGTTCACGAGCCGCCCACGGCGCTTCATGGCCGCTTCGATCGCGGCATTGATATCGTCCTCTTCGTCCTTGGCTTCGCCCGCGTCCTCTTTCGCTGCGTCTTCCAGATTCCGCGCAGCCAGTACTTCCTTCAGGCTCCGATTCGATTCACCGGACTGAGAGGAATGGGCTTCATCGATTACCACTGCGAACCGCTGGCCTGCCAATTCGCCGATCTTCTCCGTCACGAACGGGAAGGTCTGAAGGGTCGTGATGATAATGTCCTTGCCGTGGTTCAGCGCTTCGGCGAGTTCTTTGGACTTCTGTTTTTCAATTGCCGTCACAACTCCCTTCACCTGTTCAAAGCTACGGATGGTGCGCTGAAGTTGCCAGTCCAGAACCCGCCGGTCCGTAATCACGACGATGGAATCGAACACGCGCTTGTTGTTGGCGTCATGGAGTCCGGCCAGTTGGTGGCACAGCCACGCGATGGTGTTCGACTTCCCGCTTCCGGCGCTGTGTTCAATCAGGTAGTTCCGGCCCGGCCCGTTCACCTTGGCATCCCGCACCAGCCGCCGGACGGCATCCAACTGGTGATACCGGGGAAAGATGAGTTCCCATTCCTTCGTCGGTTTCCCTTTGTCGTCCATCTTCGGACGCTTCACCAAGAAATGATTCAGGATGTCGAGCAG
>CALFYN010000378.1 GCA_937952345.1 uncultured Acidobacteriota bacterium | reverse complement strand
AATCTGGAAGCGGCGTATGTGCGGCGGCGGCGGGAAAGCTGGCTGGATGAGGAGTCGCGGGTGGCGGAAAAGGCTCGCGACGGATTTCACCGGGGCGTGGTATCGGGGTTGATCGGCATGGCGCTGGCGGGCTTTTCGCACGGGCGGTTGCACATTCCGGGCGCGCCGCACGAGCATATGCCGGCGGTGGAAGATTTCTTCAGTGAGCACATTCCGGCGGAGAAGATCGACGCGATCCGCGCCGAGGCGGCAGCGAGCGGCAAGCCGCTGCACGATGCGCTGATGGATGGCTGGGGGTGGCCGGCGATTCCGTATGACGGGCAGTTGCTGATCACCCAGCAGGATGCGTTGCTGGTGGGCGGCAAGGTGCAGGCGGCGGCGGGCTATGCGGATCACGTGGCGTTTCGCGATGAGGCTGTGTGCGCGAGTTGCGGCGGCAAGACATGCATCGCCATCTGTTCGGGGCAGGCGCTTTCGCAAGGCGAGACGAAGCCCGCGTTCGATCGCGAGAAGTGTATCCATTGCGGCGCGTGCATGTGGAATTGCGAACACAGCAATGTAGTGTTCCTGGCGGGGGCGGGAGGGCTGCACTCGGCGGAGAATTGAGTCCAAAAACAATGAGCTACCAAATTGTTGTATGCGCGGGCATTGTGCCCGATCCGTTGCAGACGCTGGAACCGGTGAGCACGCCGCAGGGCCCGGCGCTGAAGAATGAGGCGATGCTGCCCGCGGTTCTGGATCCGTGGGCGGCGCATGCGCTCTATGAGGCGAACCATCTGGCCAAGAGCCTTGCCGGGAGCAAAGTGTTCCTGGTAAGCCTGGCGCCGAAGGCGAAGCTCCAGCAGGTGCTGATGACGATTGCGCAGAAGGTGAGCTTCGAACTGGTGGCGCTGGATGGGCCGGCGAGCGGATTCACGGATAGCTACGACGTGGCGGCGGCGCTGGCGGCGGCCATTGAAGCGATTCCGGGATTGGACAAATCGCGGCTGCTGTTGTTTGGCGGATGGGAATCAGCGGCGCGGGCGGCGGGGGCAACGTTGTCGATGGTTGGTGAGCGGTTGGGGATTCATGAGCAGTTCCAGGGCGTGGATGCGCTGACGGTGTCGGCCGATGGCTCCTTCGAAATCCGCGAACGCGTGGAGGGCGGAAAGCATCAGGTGTCGGTGTGCAGCGGGCCGCCGGCGGTGCTGGGCTGGGCGACGGGGAATCTGCCGGAGCCCCCCAATAGCCCGCAGGTGGGAATGCAGAACATGCGAACCGTGATGCCGGCTCTGCAGCGAGCCAAGCCAGCCGCGGTGGCTGTGCAACAGGGCTTTGCCAGCGTGACGCTGCCGAAGCAGCAGCGGGCCACGCGGATTGTGAAGGATTTGCCGGCCGCGGATGTGGCCAAGGAAATCGTGGAGTGGATTCGGGGAGGCAAATAATGGACACGGTTCTGGTGTTGTTGCACGCCGAGGCCGGAGGCGGAGTATCGAATGCGGGGCTGGAAGCCGTGGAGGCAGCACGCAGGCAAGGCGGACCGGTGGTAATTGGCCTGGTCGGCACGGAGACCGACGAGGCGGCGCGTGCGGTGAGCGGCGCCGGACGTGTTCTGGTGGTGGAAGGCGTGGCGTTTGCGCAGGCGCGCTATGCTACTGACGCCGCCGCGGCCCGGGCTTTGGTGTCTGCGGCGGGAGCGGGGATTGTGATTGCACCGGCGACTTCGCGCTGGTCGCGGTGTTTGCCCGGGGTGGCGCAGAGAACGGGCGGCCGCGTGGATACGCATGTCTCCGGGTTCGGTGAAGGCTCCATTACTCGGTGGTATTATCGCCAGCGGCTGGAGGCTTCCCTCACGCGGCAGGAGCGTCCCTGGTTTGTGCTGCTGGAGGCGGGGAGCGGCCCGGCGTATGCGGGCGGCGGTGGCGATTGCGAAGTGGAGCGCGTGCATGTCGATGTATCCACGCGCACGGCAGTGAAGGGGATGGTGTCTCCGCAGACGGGCCAGCAGACCATCAAGCCAGAGGCTGAGATGCTCTTCGTGGCTGGTGCGGGATGGACCAAGAAGCAGAAGGACGGCGCGGTACATGTGCAGCAGGCCGGCGAACTGATTCTTGGATTTCTGGGGGCCAGCGGGGCATCGCTGGGGAGCAGCAAATCCCTGGTGGATTTGAGCGGGGAAGGGCATGCCGTGCTGCCGTTCCTTTCGCATTTGAACCAGGTGGGGCAGACCGGCGCGACGCCGCGCCATGCCAAGGGTCTGGCGACGTGTTGCCACGGTGAGGAACCGCATGTGGTGGGATGGCGGTTTATCCAGGACCGGAGGGCGGTGAATCTCGATGCCAATTGCGGCTGGGCGCGGGGGAAAGCTGATGTCCTGTATGTGGCGGATGCGTTTGCCGTGATGGAGGAAGTGAACCGGTTGTTGGGGGGATGACTTCTACTGCAAGGACGCGGCCAGCCGGGCGTAGCGCGAGTCCTGGCGGAGCGTGTCAAAGCGCGGATCGTAGGGGAAAAAGGGGAACGAATTATCTCGTGCGGTACGCGCTTTTTCGAGCCAATCGAAGGCCGTTTCTTTGTCCTTCAGTGCCGTGTAGGTAAGCGCGGCGCAGTAGGCGAGCGTGTACCGGGTTACCGTCTTGGCGCCGGTGTCGAGATAGCGGTGCATGGTGGCCAGTGCGCGGGGCCGGTCGCCTGCCAACCCATAACTATGGCCGAGCGCACAAAGGGTGCGGTAGTCATCCTTGGGGACGCGGCGCAATCCGTGCTCAAATTCGGCGATTGCCTCTTTGACGCGCCCGCGCTGTTCGAGAGCGAGTCCGGCGAGCCAGTAGCCGAGGGTCCGATTGGGCGCCAGGGCGATCAGTTCGCGGCCAATGGCCTCCATGCGCTCGAATTTGTGGCCGAGGAAGTAGACGCTGCCTTCCTGGAACAGGAGATCGGGGATGGCGGGGAGGCGCGCTTTGGCGACGGAGATTGCTTCCTGGGCTCCGGTGAGGTCGCCGATCATCGACAGAGCACGCGAGTAGAGCAATGCCGGAGTGATGCTGATGGGGTCGAGTTCGACCGCGCGGCGCAATTCGCGGACAGCTTGGCGGAAATCCCAGTCGCGGTCGAGGTGGATCTGGCCGAGCATGGCGTGGGCCTCGGCATTGGATGCATCGAGAGCGATGGCCTGCCGCGCAGCGGAACGGGCTCGATCGAGACGCTGCGGGGTATCTTTCTCCCGGTCCAGATCTGCCAGATGCAGGTTGGCGTTGGCGAGTCCGGCCCAGGCGGGGGAGAAGCGGGGATCGCTTTCGATGCTCTGTTCGAACAGACGGATGCTCTCCTCGACGCTGGCGACATTGCCGGTGTTTACCAGTTCGCGGGCGCGGGAGTAATGCGCCGAGCGGGGAGGCGGAGGCAGGCCGGCGAATTTCTCGGCGATCTCCTCGGCGATGCGGCGGGCGAAATCTTTCTGCGATTCGGCCATGACCGCGACCTGGTTGCGATAGGTGCCCGTCCAGATGATGTACCCGTCGGTGGAGTTGAGCAGTTGCAGATCGATTTGGACGGTGGAGGCCACGCCGCCGCGGATCGTGCCGGTGAGCACCACCTCGGTATTGGAGCGCAGTTGCAGGGGCTCGGCGCGGCCGGCGATATCGGCGGAGTGTGGGAGCGCAGTCACCTTCCATTGTCCTGAGCCGATGAGCGCATCGCGGAGTTCGGCGGTCAGGCTGGCTCGCAGCGTTTCGACGGTGCGGTCGTCGCCAGTCGCAATGAGCGGCGTCACAGCGATGGAATGGGGACTCGCGCGGCGGATGGCGAACCACAGAACGGGAATGAGGAGGATGAGCACCAGGGCAGCAGCCGCCAAGCGAACGCCCCGCTGTGGGGGAGGTGGAGGCTGCGGTGCCGCTAATGCGTGGAACGCAGGCTGGTAACCGCCCTTTGGCAATTCAATGCGGATGGGGTTCTGTTTGCCGTCGGAGTCGTAATATTCGCGCAGTTTGGCACGAAGCCGGCTGGCCTCGGCACGGACAATGCTGTCGGATTTCGGGTCGTAGCTGGGGTCGCGTCCGTAGACGGCTACGCCGATGAGCGTCTCCTTGATTTCCTCGCCGTCGAGGGCGGCAGAGACGGCGTATTCGAGGAATCCACTCAGCCGCCGGGCGGAGGCGAACGCCGGCGCGGCAAGAATCCGCTGCAACTCGGCGCGGATTTGGCTGGCGCTGGGAGGAAATTCCGTGTCCTTCTTCAATATGGCATTAACAATCTTACTATCAATGACGTACGGGCGGTTACGTGCCCCCTGATAACCCACGAATCGTTGTTGCCGGCAGGGGAGTGACCGGATACTGGGGGCACCGCCTGGAGGCGGAAATCGATTGTCAGTCGGAGGACGGATGAACATCAGAATGGCACTGCTGGTTGCGGCGATGGCGGGGTGCGCGGGAATGCCGCCACTCGAAGGCGCCGTACTGTTTTCAACGCTGGGGCCCGGAGGGAGCTACAGCACGACCACGAAATATGCACAAGACGGGAACACCGGTTACCAGGCGTTTCTCTTCCAACCGGCGAGCACGG
>CALFYN010000377.1 GCA_937952345.1 uncultured Acidobacteriota bacterium | reverse complement strand
GGATGTCGCAGGAGTTGCCGTACGAGTTCCCCACAACTTCCACAAACATCGCACCCATGGGAGCGAAAAATACCGTATCAGCCCCGCTCCCCTGCGTCACATTGAAAGCGCTACCCGTTGCCAACGCGTTGAAGCTGATATCCTGCCGGCTCGCCAGGGCAGCCTCCCACGTCGCGCGGTCGGTGAACACCGCGCCCGCCGCCGGCACAACCGCCAGCGCAATCACTGACACCGCAACCAAACAAACATGCATGAACCGCATGGATCTCTCCCGTGTCGATGAACAAATTTCCCGAAGAATGTTTTCGAGCTTCATCGAGATAGTCCCATTACGGGAAGTACTGTCTCAATTTGGATTTCGAATTTAATGTTGGGGATACGTAAAGGGAATAGAGGGGATACTCCGGATGCTGATGGGGGTAGGGAGCTACCGCAACCCCACACTCTGTGCAATCTTTTGCCGGTACTCCCGCGCTTTCGCCAAAATTTTCCCCGCATCGAGCGTCAGCACTCTTCTCTCTTTCACCACCATCCGGCCGTTCACCATCACGTCGTTCACATCGCTGCCCTTCAGCGCATAGACCATCTGCGAAACCACGTTGTACATCGGAACCGCATGCGGAGCGTCCGTCCGTACCAAAATCATATCCGCGCGTTTGCCGCTTTCGAGCGAACCAATCTCCTTGTCCAGCCCGAGAGCACGCGCACCAACAATCGTAGCCATCTCCAGCGCCTGTTGTGCGGGCAACAACTCAGGATTCAGCGAAGTGACCTTCTGCATCTTGGCCGCCAGATCCATCTCCTCAAAGAGATTGGCGTCGTTGTTGCTCCCCGCGAATCCATCGGTGCCCAGCCCCATGGCAATGCCCAGTTGCAGAATATGCGGCACGCGCGCCACACCGCTGGCGAGCTTCGAATTGCTCGAAGGGCAATGCGCCAATCCCACGCCGCGCCGCTTGAGGATGGCCAGATCACCATCATCCAGCCAAACCCCGTGCGCACCCAGCGTACGGCCCTCCAGCGCGCCCAGCGACTCCAGCAACTGCGTCGGCGTCATATTGCGCTTGGCCCGCAGGTCGTGATTCTCCCTTTTGGTCTCCGAAAGATGAATCAGCATCGGCACGTTGTATTTGTTCGCCAGCGCCCGAGCGCCGCGCAGGATTTCGTCCGGAGTAGTGTACACGGCATGCGGAGCGGGTGCCGGGACGATCAGCGGATCGTTGCGAAAGCGTTCCAGGAACCGTTCCGTGCGGGCCAGGCCTTCTTGTGGAGTCTTCGCGTCCGGCACAGGAAAGCCGATCACCGTCTGGCCCAAAACCCCACGTAGGCCGGCTGCTTTCGTTTCCTCCGCGATGACCTCTTCGAAGTAGTACATATCGGTGTACGTGGTGGTGCCGCTCAGCACCATCTCCAAACAAGCCAACCGCGTGCCCCAGCGCACGAACTCGGCATCGACATTCTTCGCTTCGGCGGGAAAGATGAACTTCTCCAGCCACTCCTGCAGGCGGCGGTCGTCGGCCAGGCCGCGAAACAGGGACATCGGTGCGTGGGTATGCGTGTCGATCAGCCCCGGAGCGATCACCGCGTCCCGGCGGTCAATCCGTTTCGCAGCTTTGAACCTGGCGTCGATTTCGCTGCGCGTGCCCACACCGATAATGCGGTCCCCCCGTACGGCGACGGCGCCATCCACGATCACACGGCGGGCACTGTCCATCGTGATGACATGTCCGGCGCTCCAGATCCAATCGGCTTTCTCCGCCGCCGGCAGGACCATCGCCACAAGAAACAGAAACAGACGCATGAATCCAGCGCAACACAACGCCGCCCGCGCTGGCAAGCACGAGCATCCCTGCGCCCGCCGATCCTCGTAATGCGATACAATCCCCACCGATGACCCGACGCTCCCTTCTCACCACCCTCGCCGCGTCCGCGGTGGCCCATGCCCAATCGCGCGGCGAAGCTTTCGCCCTCATTGGCGACCGCTATCACAACTCCGATTACATCCGCACCGCGCTCAACCGCACCATCGCCAAAGAGCTCAACATCTCCATCGATTTCACCGACGAAACCAAGGCCCTCAACGAAGCCTCCCTCAAGGGGCGCAAGCTCCTCATCATCCTCCGCGACGGCATGATCTGGCCCGACGGCTACCCCGACGAAAACACCAACGCCGCATGGGTGGCCACCGGCAAACCCACGCTCACCTTCGATCCCCCCACGCCCATGCCCAGGGTCAAACCCGCTTTCTGGATCAAGCCCGAACAAGGCAAAGCCGTGCGCAATTTCGTCGAACAAGGCGGCTCCGCCCTCTTCCTCCACAACGTCACTCACGTCGGCCTCACCGACCCCGACTTCCGCCACACGCTCGGCGCGGCCTACACCGGCCACCCGCCCATCCGCACCTTCAAGGTCAAGGTCACCAACCCCAACCACCCCATCACCAAAGGCGTCAAGGACTTCATCATCACCGACGAGCAGCACTACATGAACTACGACAAAGATCGCGCCCACATCTTTCTCGAAACGGTGAACGAACAAGGTCTCGACTACAACAAACAAGGCGCGACGGCACCCGGCGGCTGGGCTTACGATCTCGGCAAAGGCCGCGTCTGTTACCTATCGCCAGGCCACCTGCTGATGGTCCTTTGGAACCCCGAATACATCAAACTGCAGCAGAACGCCGTGCGCTGGCTGCTGCGGCGATAGCCGCTACTGCACCAGTTCCAGCACCGCCAGAATCGCCCGGTGATCGCTGGCCACCGCCTCATCCAATACACGCACTTCCACAACACGGAACTTCTTCGCCGGCCGCATCAGGACGTAATCGATCTGCCTGCGCGGTGATCCCACGGGAATCGTCAGGTGCGCTTCCGGAGCCCCGGCCCGCGTCCAATCCTTCGACAAAATCCGCAGCGGTTCGCTCTCCGGCACCGCATTCAAATCCCCCGCCAACACCGCCGGATGCTTCGGCCGCGCCAGCTTCAGAATCTCCCGTGCCGCCGCCACACGCTCCGTCTCCTCGCGCCCTGCATCCAGATGCGTCGCGAAAAACGCCACCTTCTTCCCGCCCACCGTCAGCGTCACTTCCATCAGCGCCCGCCGTTCCTTGCCCGGCAGCGGAGCGTTCCGCGTGAACACCGCCGGCACCTTCGACAGCACAGCGTTCCCGTAATGCCCGCCTTCCAAATCAATCGCCGGACCGAAGAAGTGCCGCATCCCCGTCAACCGCCCCAGTTCCGCCGCCTGATCCACGCCATTGGTGCGCCGAGTCTTCCCATCCACCTCCTGCAGCGCCACCACATCCGGCTGTACGGAGAGAATGACCTTGGCAATCCGCTCCAGATCGAGCTTCCCATCCACTCCCTCGCCGTGATGAATGTTGTAGCTGAGCACACGCAACGTTTGTCCGTGCACAGCGGAAAGCGCGGCCAGCAATAAAACCGCGGCTCTCATTGCACCGCCACCAGAGCTTCGCCCGTACGGAAATACAGCACGCCTTCCGAGATCGCCGGCGTCGCCATGATCGAATCGTCAAACGAGTGCCGCGCCAGTTCGCGATACTCCGGTCCCGCGGCAATCACGTACACTTCGCCCTCCTCGCTCGAACAGTACACCTTCCCGTCGCCCGCCACCGGAGAAGCGGAAAATCCCGTCAACCCCGACCCCAGCCGCTGCTGATAATGCATCTTGCCCGTCCGCGCGTCATAGCACTTCAACACACCGTTATTTGTACCGCTGTAAAGCCAATCGCGATACACCAACGGTGTCTGAATATAAGCCCCATTGCGCCGCTGCGACCACACCACGTGTTTGTTCCCATCCTCGGAAATATCCCCCGAAGCCTCGGGACGGAGCGCCCACACCGGAGCCTGCGCGCCATGTCCATTGGCGACGTAGATCATTCCGTGCGCGGCGAACGGAGCGGGAATCGGATTGTCCCCGCCTCCTTTCAATCGCCACAATTCGCGGCCCGTTTCCACGTCGTAGCTGACCACGTACGGCCAGCCGTTAGCCACCACCTGTGTCCGATTGGCCTGCCGGTAGACAAACGGCGTCGCCCAACTGCGTTCACACGCATCCTTCCGCGGAGTACGCCAGATCCGCTCGCCATCGCTCAACCGGTGCGCCGCCAGGTACGGATCATCCGGCGCGTCGCATTGCAGCAGGATCCGGTCGCCCGCCAGCGTCGGCGAACTCGCGTAGCCCCACCCCACACCGTACTTGCTGACATTGATCGTGCCCAGGTCTTTCGACCATAAGAGCTTTCCCTGCAAATCAAAACAGTGCAGCCCTTCGGATCCGAAGAACGCCACCAACCGCTCGCCGTTGGTGGCCAGTGTCGTGTTGGCGTGGGTCGCCTTCATGTGGCGCTGTGCACGAGGCGCGGATTGGCGAGCGGTGCGTTCCCACAGCATCTTGCCGTTGCGCTTATCGAAGCAGAGCACCTTCCACGATTGCTCGCCGTTGTCGTCGGCTGCGTCGCGATCCCCGTAAAGCCCCAGCTTCAACGGCGCTTTGCCGGAGGCGCTCACCGCCGTAGCCACGAACAGCCGGTCGCCCCAAATCACCGGACTCGAATGCCCCAGCCCCGGCACGGGCGACTTCCATTTCACCTTCCACTGCACCGGCAACGAAAACCCGTCGGCGACGCCGGACGCATCCGGACCGCGAAACGAAGGCCAGTGCACCTGCTTCTCAGCCGCGGCCGAACGAACGGCCAGCAGCCAGGGGGAAATGAGAATCGCTCGACGGCGCATGCTCAAGAGTATATGCCAGGCGCCTCATGGCCGAGCTTCTGCACGTATTCCACATAAGTGCCCGGATAGACGACAGGATTGCGATCCACTCCGCTCTCGCCGCCCAACTCCAGCACGCGCGATCCCAATCCGCGCAGGAACGTACGGTCGTGCGAGACGAAGATCATCGTGCCGTCAAAGTTCTTCAGTGCCTCCACCAGCATTTCCTTGGTCGCCAGATCAAGGTGGTTCGTAGGCTCATCCAGCACCAGGAAATTCGGCGGATTATAAAGCATGCGCGCCATCGCCAACCGCGATTTCTCACCTCCCGACAACGCCCGGATGCGCTTGTCCACATCCTCTCCCGTGAACTGAAACGCCCCTGCCAGCGTGCGTAGCGAGCCCAGCGTATCGTGCGGAAAATCCTTCTGCAATTGCTCCAGGATGGTCGCGTCCCCGTCCAGCACATCCAGAGACTGCTGAGCGAAGTAGCCCATGTGCAGGCTGGCCCCCAACTGCACCTCTCCCGAATCCGGCGGCAACACCCCGGCAATCATCTTCAGCAGTGTGCTCTTGCCCGCCCCGTTCTTCCCCATCACGGCCCAGCGTTCCCCGCGCCGGATGGTAAGGTTGAAGCCGTCGTACAAGACCCGTTTCCCATACGCCTTTTGCAGGCCCTCCAGTACGGCCACCTGATCGCCCGAACGCGGAGGAGTGCGGAACTCGAACTTCACCACCTGCCGCCGCTTCGGCAATTCGAGCTTCTCGATCTTGTCCAGAGCCTTGATGCGGCTCTGCACCTGCGCGGCCTTCGCGGCATGCGTTCGAAAGCGGTCGATGAAACGCTGTTCCTTGGCCAGCATCGCCTGCTGCCGCGCGAAAGCCGCCTGCTGATTCGTCTCCCGAATGGCGCGCTCCCGCTCGTAGAAATCGTAATTCCCCGAATAGACCGTAATCTCCCCGGCGTCGATTTCTGCGATCTTCGCAACAACGCGATTCATGAACTCGCGGTCGTGGGACGTCATCAGCAACGCACCCGGATACGACTTGAGGAATTGCTCCAGCCAGATGATCGACTCGATGTCCAGGTGGTTTGTCGGCTCGTCCATCAGCAGCACATCGGGCTTGCCCAGCAGCACGCGAGCCAAAGCCACCCTCATCTTCCATCCGCCCGAAAGCGCGCCCACGTCGCCGTCAATCCAGTCATCCGGAAATCCCAGCCCGTGCAGTACCTCGCGCGCATTCGCCTCCAGCGTGTAGCCGCCCAGGTGTTCGTATTCCTCCTGCACTTCACCAAAGCGCTCCAGGATGCGATCCATCTCATCCGCCCGATCGGGATCTTCCAACGCCTTCTGCAGATCCTCCAATTCGTGGTGCAGATCCCCGGCGCGCCCGCTGCCCGCGATTGCCTCATCCAACACGGAGCGCCCTTTCATCTCCTCCACATCCTGCCGGAAGTAGCCCACCGTCAGCTTGCGCGGAACCGAAACCTCTCCCTCATCCGGAGTTTCCTCGCCCACGATCATCCGGAAGAGCGTCGTCTTACCCGCTCCATTGGGCCCGACCAGCCCCACCTTCTCGGAAGGGTTGAGCTGAAACGAAGCCTCCACGAAAATCAGTTGCTTGCCGTACTGCTTGTTGATATTGGAAAACGAAATCATTCGGAGATTCCAGGCTAGCAGGTCACGGTCGATGGATCGACATTGGAACCGCACACCAGCACCACCATGCGCTCCCCCGCAGCCGGCTTGTATCGTCCACTGAGCAGTGCGGCGTAGGCCGTCGCACCCCCCGGTTCCGCCATCAGCCGGAAGCGGCTCCACAGATCGCGTTGCGCGGCGCGGATCTCCTCATCGGCCACCAATACAGACTCTGCGACATACTTCTGGGCAATGGGGAACATCAGTTCCCCGCACTGTGTGGCGCCGAGGGAATCGACGGCGATCCCCGCCGGAGTAACCGGCACCGGACGCCCCGCCTCCAGAGCCCGGGCGATGGCCGGACTCAGCTCCGGCTCCACATTCACCACCTTCCACCGTCCAGCAAACCACGCCGCAATGCCGCCAATCAGCCCGCCGCCCCCCGATGCCACCAGCACCGTGCAAGGCCCCGGAATCTGCTCTTCCATCTCCAATCCGACCGTGCCCTGCCCAGCCAGCGTTTCCCAATGATCGTAGGCATGCACCACCAGCGCTTGGGTTCGTTCCGCACATTTTTGCGACAGCCGCAGCGATTCCTGGTAGTTTGCGCCCTCGACATGGACATTCGCCCGGAACCCGCGCAGCCGCTCCACCTTCACCGGCGACGAGATGGCCGGGACGAAAATCTCCGCATGGTGGCCGAGCTGCTGCGCCGCGTAAGCCGTTGCAATCCCGTGGTTTCCGCCAGAGGCTGCGACCACGCCCGCAGCCGGAACCGGATGCGCCAGCATGCGGTGGAATGCGCCGCGAGGCTTGAAAGACCCCGTATGTTGCAGCAACTCCAACTTAAAGAACACGCCATGATCTTCAATCACAGGCGTGCGCCGAATGTAAGGGCGGATGAGGGAATAGGCAGTTCGAATGGCGCTGGGGTCAATCATGGGAGGGTTGACAAAAGTTTACACCGTTCCGGGGGAACACTGCATCTTAAATTAGCGTACACTAACATTAGCGCCCACTAAGATTAGTAAGCATTCACTAACATGTCAATCCCAGCAATCTCTCCTCCCAAGCATCGTATGACCTCTGACCAGCGCCGTGCCGCCATTGTCAACGCAGCGATTAAGTTGTTCTCGCAGAATGGTTTCCGCGGTACCACCACGAAGCAGTTGGCGCAGGCTGTCGGTGTCTCCGAACCCGTGCTCTACATGCACTTCGCCACCAAGAGTGAACTGTATTCGGCCATCATTGAGAATCTGGCCGAGCGCGGCGAACAGCTCCGCAACAAAGCCAAGTGCGCGGACGGCGAAGGTTTAGGTGATCTGGGGTTCTTTCAACAGTTAGCTCAGTTACTGATGGCTTGGCATAGCGAAGACCCTTCGCGCATCCGGCTGC
>CALFYN010000376.1 GCA_937952345.1 uncultured Acidobacteriota bacterium | reverse complement strand
CTGTGTCCATGCCAGCACTGACTGCGTCGATGCGAGTGCTGACTGTGTCCATGCCAGCACTGACTGCGTCGATGCGAGTGCTGACTGTGTCCATGCCGGCGCTGACTGCGTCGATGCGAGTGCTGAGGCGGGATTCAATCCCTTCCAGGAATTGCTTCAGTTCCGAGTCCATTATCTTCCTGCCGGCTCCAATTCTATGATGCCACAGCCCGTAAAATCAGGATCGCCAGAACAATGGCCGCAATGAACAGCACGATCTTCACGACGCTGTAAGGCCGGTCGCCCTGCACCTCGCCCGTACGGGCGTTCACCGTGATCTGGTACACCTTGCCCTTGAAGCGGTAAGACCCGATCCACACCGGCAGCAGCAGGTGGCGGAAGGTGACATCGAAGTACTCGGTATGGGTCTGATGGATGCGCTGCTCGTCGCCGCCGATGTCCCGATGAATGTTGGCGCGGATGGCGGGCACCATCATCTGCTTGGCCGCCTCGAAGGCCTGCGGCAAGTCCACCTGGTAGCGCTGCGCCTTGAAGCCGGCGAGATACCCAGTCTCATAGGCATGCAACTCCGGCAGATCCCAGGGTTCCAGGCTGCTCAGCCGCTTGGCATCGACACTGCGCGTAGCCGGGCTCAGCAGGTCATCGAAGAGCGTCTCCACCGCGCCCGACGCCGGATACCAGCGTGTATGGCGCACCCGCCGCGTACGCTGCACGGGACGGCCGTTCTCCACCACGGTCACCGTCTCGTTCACGTAGTAATACTCGCCACGCTCGCCGCGATACTCGGTCTGGGTCCGCGCATCGAAGCTCCAGAAGGGCAGGTAGACGCCATCCAGCCCGTCGGGCTTGGCCACCTGCTTGAGCCCGTTGGGGGCGAACCAGCGGCTACGCAGCCACTGGCCCACCGAACTCGATGCCTGCGGCTTGGTCAACCGGAAGGGCAGCACGCCTTGTGGCGCTATGAGCGGATCGGCCGACTTCGGCTGCATGACGATCTTCGCCGAGCAGAACGAGCAGTGGCCCGCCACCTCAGGAGGCGTGAATTGCACCACCGCGCCACAGGTGGCGCAAGTGACCTCCAGCGCCCCTTCGGCAATACGCGTAAGCGCGGCATGCTCGTCGTAGGGAAGTTCCGGCACTCCCGCCGGCGAGTGCTGCTCCCGGCGTACCGGCACCGCTGTGCCGCAATACGAGCACTTCAGGGAATTGGAGGCGGGATCGAACTCCATGCCCGCCGAGCAGTTGGGGCAGGAGAACCGGCTGGCGTCTTTCGCGTCGCTCATGCGGAAAGCGCATGGTAGCAGATCGCGGCGGCGGACTTACAGCGTGGGTGTCGTAGCCGCCAGCGGATCGCTGCCGATCCAGCCCAGGAAGTGGCTGGCGAGTTCGGGCCTTGCCGCCACCGCCGACTTCCAGTAGCCCTGGCTTTCATCGATGCGCCCGAGGCCGAACAGCACGCTGCCGAGATTGAATCGCGCTTCGATGGCGTCCGGCTGCATGCGCAACACCTGGCGGTAGAGTTGGGCCGAGCGCTCCAGGTTGCCTTCGCCGTGATGCAGGGCAGCCAGGTTGTAGAGCACTTGCCAGTCGACATTGGTGAGCCCGTCCAGGTAGCGCTCAGCGGCGCCGGAGTCGCCGGAGGCCGCGGCCAGGGCAGCCATGGACCGGCGCGCCACGGGTTGGAACGGACTGACATCCATTACGCGCTGGAACGCCTCGCGGGCTTGGGACAGATCGCCCGCCGCCCAGTGCGCCGAGCCCAGGTTGTTCCAGGCCTCCAGCCAGTCGGGCTTCAGGCGGACGCAGGTGGCGAAGGCCTCGACGGCCTCCTCCGCATGGCCGCTATCGGCGGCCAGCAGGCCCGCTTGAAACCAGGCGTCGGTACGATCAGGGTGCTGCTCCAACAGCGCCATCCAGGCCTGCCGGGCCTCGGACTCGCGGCCTAAGCCGGTGAGCGCCATGGCCAGTCCCTCATTGGCGCCGGCATCGTGCGGGCGCATGCGGACGGCATTCTCGAAGCAAACCGAGGCAAGGTGGAAGCGGCGCAGTTCCAGCCAGCAGAGCCCCAGGTTGTAGTGATGCTCGAAGAGCGTCGCCATCAGGTTGCCCGCCCGTTCGCAGTGTGTGGCGGCCTCCTCCACGTTGCCGTCGCGCAAGGCCACGAAGGCCAGCGCCAGGTGCGGCTCGATGGAGCGGGGCTGCATCTGCAGCAGGCGAGAGGCATACTCGCGCGTCTTGGCTGCGTTGCGAGCCTCGGCGGCGGCAGCAAGGGCATTGACCAGAATCTGCTCCCGCCCCGGCTGGCCTTCGAGCAGCCGCTCATAGGCGGCCAGAGCTTCCCCGGGTTTGCCGTCCATGTGCAGGCAGACCGCCTGCCCGAACAGCGCCGGAGCGTAGTTCTCCTCGAGCCGCAGGCTGTGGGCGAAGGCTGCCCGCGACTCGGCCACTCGGTCTTCATTCATCAGGCACACACCGAGGGCGAACCAGACCTCGGCACGGTCGGGATGCAACAACAAGGCCCGCTGCAGCGAACCGATAGCCTCGGCCCAATGGCGCATCCGCGCCTGGCACAACCCCAGGTTCAGCATCGCGCAAGGATGGTTCGGATCACGCTCCATCAGGCGCGTGAAGGATCGCGCGGCATCCTCAATACAGCCGAGTTCGAACTGGATCTGGCCGGTGAGGGCGATGGCGTCGGTGTCATCGCTGTCCACCGCTTCAGCCAGTTCGCTGAGTGCTTCCCCGGCCCTTCCCTCAAGGTAGAGGCGCACACCCCGCACCACCGCCGGGTGCGAGGCGGCACGCTTGCCCACGCGGGAGTCCCCGGGGTTGACTTCACGCAAGCCGTGAACCAACTGATCGTCAAAGAACCATAGCCATTGTGCGGAAAGGCCGCTCATGAACCCATCCTCCGAAGTCCAACTGGCGAGGCTTTGGGACTCGCATGCGACGCCGCCGCGGCCAACTCATGAAACGGAATGACGACGCCACGGCGCTCCGGGTGCCCGCCCGGCGATTCCGTCGGCGGGTCGTCGAGAACGAAGCCGGTCAGCAGCGTGGACACCGATACGCGCGGCAGGAACAGCCCGCCGCACACGCGCTCGCTCGCTCTCCCCAACCCGAGGCTGGTTTCCAGACGAGCCCATACCGGAGCCACTCCGGCTTCCGTGTGCACAACGCCGGGTGCATGCACCTGCAACGGCTCATACAGCCCGCGGACCGCCGGCTCCGGAGCGATGTCGGTGAGCGAGCTTTCCCCCAGCAGGATGTGCGACTGCCGCGGGGCAGTCTTCAGTGGGCTGGGCAGGTACGTCGGGCTTACCCTGCCGTCGGGTTCGACGGGACGGCAATGCGCCATCGGAACAAAGGAGTCGAGATACGGCAACCGGCGCACGGATTCGGCCATCCTCTGCCGGAGCGTGCCGCGCATGCTCCAGGTATATAGAAACCGCCTCCTAGGGGCGTTGCGAATGCGCTCAGGTGGATGTGGCAGGCAGCGCGCGGGCGCCGGCAGCGCAGTCATCTTGTGTGACAGCTTCAGGGTGCTGAAGCAAACACTCTTTGGGGAGGGCGATGCACAGTTCAAATTCTGCCGCGAAACGTCGCACTGGCTGGACACCGGCATGGAACTTTGTGGAATCAAAGGGCATAGTGCCACTCGGCTGGTCCTCCCAATTACGATGCTACCCGAAGTACTACATCTGTTAAACAACTTAGGGCAGTTTCATTGGAAAACTAAGGAAAACACTTAGGCGTAGGCGCCGCCTGAATCGACGATGGATAGGATTCGAGCCTATGAACCCTCTGGAGAGACTCCGATCCGCGGCGCGGTCCGTACGGGAAGCGATCCCGGACCAGCGCCGGTCCTACGCGCCGGAGGTGCGTGCCGCCGAGCGAAGCATGGAGGAGGGCCGCTATGCCGATGCCGAGGCGGGCCTGTTGGATCTGGTGGCGGCATTGGACGCCCGCGATGCCTTGCAGCCGCAACACGGGCACATGCTGGTCTGCCTGGCGCTGGCGCAGTTGCGGTTGAACAAGCCGGCATTGGCCAGGAAGTCGGCGCAGCGGGCGATGGCCGCGCTGGGCAGCGAGGGACTGAAGCCGAGCACGGATCTGGCCGCGGCGCGGGAGATACTAGGGCGCGTGGAACTGGAGGAAGGCAACGAAGAGCGGGCGGAAGAGCTGCTACGGCGCGCCTTGGAACTGCAGGAGGAAGTGCGGCCTCTGGACTTGCCGGCGATTCAGGAACGCCGCTTCGCGCTGGGGCTGGCGCTCGAACGGCGCGGCAAGACGAAAGAGGCTCTGGCGTTGCTCGAGGAATCGCTCCAGCAGAGCGAGGCGGAGTTGGGGGAGATGCACACGGTGACGGCGAAGTGCCTGTTGGAGTTGGGGGAGCGCCAGTCGCGGGCCGGCCTGCATGCGGAATCGATGCAGAACATGGAGCGGGCGCTGCGGATCCATCAGTCCCTCTACGGAGACGACGCCGAGGTGGTGATCCGCAACCTGCAGTTGCTGGCCGTGGCGGCGCAAGGAGCCGGGGAGTATCAAACGGCGGCCAACTACTATGAACGGGCGCTCAGCCTGCGGGAGCGGCAGTTAGGCGCCAAGTCCAACGGCTCGGTGGAGATCCTGATGGATCTTGCCGGGGTGGAATCGGAGTTGGGCCGCTTCGGGCGGGCGGCCGAACGGTTGCAGCAGGCCATCGGCAAGGCGGAAGTGGAGCGGCAGGCGAACCTGCCGCGAGCGCTCGAGAAACTGGCCGTGGTGTACATGCTGTCGGGACGACTGACGGATGCCGGCCGCCACCTGGCGCGGGCCAGGGATCTGTACGACACAAGTCCGCAGCGGTTTCAGAAGGAGATTACGGCGAACGAGGAGATCTACGCGCAACTGCGCTCCTACTACCGCGTGGAGACACCGCCCGCGGCGGCGCAAGCGGCGCCACAGCAGACAGCAGCGGCGGGCCGTCCCAATGCGGTTCCACGGGTCATCGAAGAGCAGGCGGAGCGGCGGCGCACACCGCAGTTCGAGGTATTCGATGAGGAAGAAATGAAGCCCGTGGCGCACAGAAGGAGTGCTCCGGAGAGTTCGAACCCGGAGACGCAGGCCATCGCGATGCTGGCCGGGTTGTTGAGCCGGGAGAACGAATGGCCGGCAGGGCACGACAAGGACAGCGTACGGGTGCCGGCGGCGGAGTGGGAGAAGTTGGTGTCGACCCTGCAGGGCCTGGAATCGCTGAGCGCCAAGGCCCCGGCGACGCCCGCGGAGGCGGCCGCCGCATCCATCGAGCCGGCGGCAAAGGCTCCGCCATCGCTATTCGGTTGGGAAGATCTGAGCTTCGAGTTCGCCCACGCCTGAGGCTGCGCTAAGCTGAGTGGCTGCATGTTCCTCTCCCGGACCCTTCTCATCCGCGCGTGTGTGGCCGGCACGTTCGCGGCGCTGGCGGGCATGATGCTCGATGGCCAGATGGCCGCGGCCCCGGAGCCGCGCTGGTGGAAAGGCAATCTGCACACGCACACGCTGTGGTCCGATGGCGACGGCTTCCCGGAGGTGATCGCCGAGTGGTACCGCGATCACGGCTACCACTTCCTGGCGCTGTCCGATCACAACATCCAAAGCACGGTGGAGCGCTGGATGCTGGTGCGCAACATCAATGAAAGGGCGCGCGCGGATGCCATGGGCCGCTATCAGGCGCGCTATGGAGACTCGTGGGTGGAGACGCGGGGCAAGTCCGCGGAAGGCCCGGTGGAAGTGCGCTTGAAGACGCTCGATGAAGTGCGCAGCCTGGTGGAGGAGCGGAACCGGTTCCTGATGATCCCATCCGAGGAACTGACGGGCGGCGCCGGCGACGGGCACACGCTGCATCTCAACGCGACGAACCTGAGCGAGTTGCTGCCGTATCAGATGGGGGCCACGGTGCGCGATACGATGACGCGTAACCTGCAGGCCGTGGAGGATTCGGCGAAGCGTACGGGGCGCGATGTGATGCTGCACGTCAACCATCCCAACTACAAGTGGGGTGTGACGGCCGAGGATCTGGCGGCGGTGGTGGGCGAGCGGTTCTTTGAAGTGTGGAATGGCGTGGATGGCGACAACGATCCGGGCGATGCGGTGCGCGCTTCGACCGATGAGATATGGGACATTGCGAACACGCTGCGGATTGTGAAGTATGGCGCGGCGCCGCTGTATGGGCTGGCGACGGACGATTCGCACGATCATCATGGAACGAAGACGCACTCGCCGCCGGGGCGTGGATGGACCATGGTGCGGGCGCGGCATCTCAGCCCGAACTCGATTGTAAGGGCCTTCCGGGCGGGCGACTTCTATGCATCGACCGGCGTGGAGTTGCGGGATGTGTCGTTCGACAAGCAGGCGCGGGTGTATCGTGTGCAGATCGCGGGCAAGGCGGGGGTGGAGTATGTGACGCGGTTTATCGGCACACGCAAGGGCGCGAACATCGTGGGCAAGCCGCGGGTGGATGGGAACGGGCAGGCGGTGGATACGACGCTCGATTACACGATGGCGGGGCGTCCGCGGATCGGCGAGGTGCTGGCGGAAGCGAAGGGCCTCAGCGCCGAGTACCGGATGAAGGGCGATGAGCTGTACGTGCGCGCGGTGGTGACATCGAACGCGGCGCCAGCGGTGGCGAGCCAGGAAGCGCGCTATCAGCGGGCCTGGACACAGCCGGCCGGCTGGTAGGCGCTCGGCCCGCGTCCGGTCGTGCGCTCTCGCATCCTGCGATAGAATGGCACGCATGCGCTTGCCACTCATGCTTGCGGCGTGTCTTTCGACGGCCGCCGCGCAACAGGATGCTGAGTTCTTCGAAACGAAGATCCGGCCGATGCTGGCTGCCAATTGCTATTCATGCCACACGCAGACGGCGATGGGCGGATTGCGCCTGGACTCGCGCGAGACCGCGATGGCTGGCGGCAAGTCGGGCGCGGTGATCGTGCCGGGGAATCCCGCAGGCAGCAAGCTGATCGAAGCGGTAAAGCGGACGGGCGCGGTGAAGATGCCGCCGACGGCTCCGTTGTCGGCATCGGATGTGGCGCTGCTGGCGGAGTGGGTGAAGCGCGGGGCGGCGTGGCCGGAATCGAAGGCAGTGGCGGCGTCGGACGCGGCGAAGGGGTTCACGATCACGGCGGAGCATCGCAAGTTCTGGAGCTTTCAACCGCTGACCGCAGTGAAGCCGCCGAAAGTGGAGAACGCGAGTTGGGTGAAGACGGGCGTGGATGCGTTTGTGCTGGCGAAGCTGCGCGAGAACAAACTGGAGCCGAACCCTGCGGCTGATCGCACGACGCTGCTGCGGCGAGTGACGCTCGATTTGACGGGGCTGCCGCCGACTCCGGAAGAGGCGGAGGCGTTCCGCAACGACAAGTCGCCGGACGCGTTCGCGAAGGTAGTGGACCGGCTGCTGGCATCGCCGCGGTATGGCGAACGCTGGGCGCGGCACTGGCTGGATCTGGCTCGCTATTCCGATGGATTGCTGGCAGCCGGGGTCGATACACCGTTGCCGAATGCGTTCCGGTATCGCGATTGGGTGGTGGATGCGCTCAACAATGACATGCCGTACAACACGTTCGTGAAGGCGCAGATTGCCGCGGATCTATTGCCCGAGGCGGAGCGCAAGGCGTTGATGCCGGGGTTGGGGTTTCAGGCGATTGTGACGAGCGCGAACGATCAGGTGGATACGACGACGAAGGTGTTCCTGGGGATGACTGTCGGTTGCGCGCAGTGCCACGATCACAAGTACGATCCGATTCCGACCAAG
>CALFYN010000375.1 GCA_937952345.1 uncultured Acidobacteriota bacterium | reverse complement strand
GAGCGGAAACTCCGGCGATCACCTCAAATCAAATCCTGCCAGTTAAGGGGACTCACCAGCGGATCCCCGCTCATCGAAAGATGCCGCAACCGTTCGAGCGTGCCGGCATCGAGTGGGCCTTCCGCCGCGGCGCTCAGGTTCGCATCCAGTTCCTCAATCGTGCGGATCCCGAGTATCAGCGAAGTGATGGCGGGAAACGAAAGGCAGAACCGAATCGCGAGTGTGGAGAGTCGCTCCACGGGTTCTCCCTTGAGGGCGGCAAGAGCGCGTTCGCGCAACGGGGCAAGCCGTTCCGGGATTTCGTGTATTCTGCTGGTGAGGACGCCTCGCAGAAACACCGAACGCACCAGAATCGCCACCCCGTTTTGTTGCGCGAGAGGGAAAACACGCTCCGTCATGCTTTGATCGAGCACGTTGAACGGCATTTGCAGGGTGCGGTAGATGGGTGTTTCGAGCGCTGCCAGAGCCAGTTCTTCCCCATAGAGACTTGCCCCGACCAGGCCCACTTTGCCGGAATCGAGAGCGTGCTGCAGCGAGTCGAGCAGTTGTGGATCGCGAATGGTCTCCAGCGTGGGGTTGTGCAGTTGGAGTACATCCAGCTTGTCACGCCCCAGCAGGCGCAGGCTCTTGTCGATCGAGGCGCTCAACTGCGCGGGTGCTGCGGGCAACGTAACCTTGGTGGCGATATAGCAGGAGACGCCGGTTTCTCCGATCAATGCTTCGGCGTCGCCATAGGCCGGCGCCGTATCGAGCAGGTTGATGCCGCGGCTGAGTGCGTGGCGGATGACGCCCATACCGGCGCTGCGGTCGGGCTTTTCATAATGCCCGCTGCCGCGAAACCCGTAGTTCAATCCCAACTCGACTGTGCCAAGGGTAATCTCAGAGACCCGCAGAGACGAGTTGCCAAGTGGACGATAGTTCATTCCTGCTCCTTCGACGATTGTTCCACACCACACCACTCCTTTACGAAGCGCTCCAGGACGCTGGTGGCGGTGTCCAGCGACTCCAGATCAACCCATTCGTCGGGGGCGTGGAGTCCGGCTCCCGTGGCCCCCCACAGAACGGCGGGGACACCGAATTCGTGGAAAACGTACATGTCACAGGGAGCTTCCATGCCTTGAACCGCAGCCGGAGGTTGCAACGTCTCGCCGGCGCATGCCGAAAGTGTGGTGACCAGAGGATGATCGGCGGCAATCGCGGAGCCGGGAAGCCAGCGGATAGGCTGATCGATGGCGGGAGCCTCCCCGATGCCTGCCAGCCATTCGTGAAACTGGCGCATCACCTCATCTTCGGTCTCACCAGGCATGGATTGAAGAAAAATCTCCAGGCGGCAGGTGGACGGAACGGTTATGGGCTCGCTCCAGCCCCAAACATTTGTGGAGATATTTGTTACGGAGACGGGCACGGGCTCGGGAGTGTGTTGGTAGTGCGGATGCGCGGGAGCTGCCTGCTTTCGCGCAGCGGCGAGTTCGGGCAGACGATGCAGGAAATTGGCGACGCTGTCGATCACGGTCTTCGCGCTCTGGTCTTTGCCGAAAATATCCGCGGGTGCGGAAAAGGTAAGGTGCAGCAGGCGTCCGCCGCGCTGTGCGGGACAGATGCGAAGGTTCGTGGGTTCCGTAATGATGGCGGCGTCGGCCAGATCGCCGCGCACGCGCCCGGCGAGCGTTCCGTTCACCCCGCCGAATTCTTCATCGACGATGGATTCAAACAGAAGGTCGCCACGCAACCGCACGCCTTGAGTGGTGAGGTTTTCGAGAACCGCAAGAGCGATGGCAATGCCACTCTTCATATCGCAGGCGCCCCGCCCATACATGCGGCCGTCTTCGATTTCACCGCCGAAGGGATCACGGTGCCACGGGAGCGAGCCTCGTGGAACGGTATCAACATGCCCGGAGAGGATGAGGGACTTCCCACCACCCGCGCCTTTCATGCGGGCAACAAGATTGGGGCGCCCGAGATAGTGCCGGTGCGGCCAGTAGAGCGCATGCTGCGCGAGCCCCGGGACTTCATCGAGCGAGTACAGCGTGGGCGCGAGGCCGAGGCCTTCCAGGAAATGCGCGATGTGCTGCTGTACCTGCTGTTCACATCCGCCCGGCGGAATGTTCTCCGAGGGAATGCGCACGAGGCCGCGGAGGATTTCTGTGACGCGGTTCATGGAATGTAGGAATAGAGGTCTGCGTTGCGGAGGAGAAAGCGAATCTTCTTCACTGTGGTCTTTTGGGCGGTGGAAAATGCGGCACTACGCCAGCGCAGGACATGACCAGTAGCGTCGCCCGTGAACGGAATGCTTTCGTTGCGCGAGAAGCCCGCGATAACGTTGTTATGCGTATCCAGCAGTTCGGCGCGGATCTCGCCGCCGGCGCCGGTGACCGCGTTGATGGTGAGCGCCGGTACGGTCAGCGCTTCACGGCGCGTCACAAGCGAGCCTTCCTGCGCCCCCGCGTGCATGGAGCAGAAACCGTCCTTGCGAAGCGTCGCGAGTCCGATGGCGCCGCCGGTTTGTTTCACATCATGCGGCAGATGGAAGCCGCCGTAGTAGAAGTAGAGCTGGTTGTTCATTTCGACGGGAGCACGCGAGGTGAAGACCATGTGCGAATCGAAAGCGCCTGGCGCGCCTGTGGGAAGAAATGGCGTCCGTCGCGGAGGGCGGCTCCAGTGCAGCAGATCCCAACTCCAGGCGAGTTGCACATCGACGGTGCGCGGGCTTTGGGCTTCGGCTTCGGCCCGTGTCATGCGCATCTCGGGCGTGTAGTGCGACTGGGCGTGGTAGATCCAGGGGAGCGCGATGTAAAGTCCCTCATAGGGGAAGACAGGCATGCCGTAGATCTGCGTATCGGGAGGATCGAGATCGTCCGCGGTGAAGATGGGCGCATCGAGAGGCTTGCTCCAGTGCAGGGCGTTCTTGGAGACCGCGATGCCCGCCGAGCGCCCCCGGCGCGTGGAGCCTTTCCAGGTGGCTACATATTGTTGGCTGTAGGGATCGTGGAAGAAGTTGACGACGTCGCTCGATTCGAACAGGCCTTTCTGGGCGGTCTCGGGGAGGAACGTCCAGCGGAAACCGTTGGGAGAGAAGGCCACGCGCACCTTGCCGTAATCCGCTCCGAAACAAAACATGGCGTATTTGTTTGGGGCATACCGGTTGTCCGGCAGGCGAATGACAGAAGGGTTGTGGCATTCACCGCGCTCGCGCTGCGGCGGATTTTCTTCAGGGTTGGTGTTGAGTGCGACGACTTCGTTGCAGCCGTGGATGCCGAGATCGGGCTTGGTCCAGTGGATGCCGTCCGTCGATTCCGCATAGGCATTCCGATACCCCTTGTTGATGTAGTGGTACCACATGCGCAGCTTGCCTTCGTCCTCGAGCACAGTGCCGTAAAGGTAAGGCCCGGAGCCTCCTTGTTCGCACGAAGTATCGGCCACAAGAATGGGGTTTGCCGCGTGTTTCTTCAGCGGGTGGAAACGGCGTTCCAAGCCCTGCTGCTCTTCCACCAGAAGGGCATCGAGAAATAACCGGCGGTGTTCTTGCGCAAGCGCGGACAGCGAGAGAACGAAAACAAGGAATCGCACGGCGAGTTAATCCGGAAGAGTACGGATGCGGATATTGCGAAACAGGATCACGTTGAAACGGTCGTGCAACTGCAGCCCGATGGGACCGGATTTGGGACGCGCGGGATCACCGGGATGGACCGCCACTTCATGGCCGTTGAGTTTCACACGGATCATGTCCTTGCGCGATTCGATATCCAGACTGTTCCAGTCGTTTTCTTTTTCGTGGCCGAAGGTGGCGGGTGCGAACAGATAGATGCTGCCGCTCGGATACTTCGTTTTCACCCCGTTGAGAATCTGGATCTCATAGCCGTTGTGTGCCGGCGTCTTGTTGTAGTCGGGTGTCGGGCCGATAGCGTAACGGCCCCGCGTAGCGTCGCGCAACGAAATGCCGCTGTTGCCGCCCGACGGGGTGAGGTACTCGATGTGGAGATCGTAGTTGGTGAACTCGGCGGTGGTGTAAAGCCAGGATTGCGTTTGCCGCCAGTTGTGATAATCCTTTTCGGTGAGTGTGACGGGCCATGCCGTGCCGTATGGGTTCTTCGCACCGGAGACCGGCTGGCCGATAAGGATGCCGCCCGCCAGCACAGTCCATTTGCCGTCCCCTTTCACTTCCCATCCATTGAGATCCTTGCCGTTGAAAAGCGGTTTCCAATCGGATTGTGCGTGCAGAGTAAAGAAGGCGGCGGTGAGGAGTAGGCTGGTCATGATTGTCAGTCGATATAGAGAAATTCGTTGGAACTGAGCAGCGCCTGCGCGAAACTGCGAAACGCTTTCTGCTTCGCTTCTTCCGGCGTGGCTTTGGCGCTGAGAAAAATGTCTTCCTGCGCGCGCAGGAACTCGCGGGCGGCGCTGGTCTCATCGGCCGTAGGCTTGCGCGAAACGGTGAGAAGATAGGCTGCGGCAATATCCATCTCCGCGCGCTTGGTCAACTCCGCCGCGGCGTTCCAGATGAAGTCATCGTTCATCATGGTGAGCGATTGCAGCGGCGTGGCCGAAGGCGTGCGCCGGGCGCAATGCGTGTCCATGATCGGATAGTCGAACACGCCGAGAAATCCAATGGGATAGGTGCGTCGCGATGTCAGATACACGCTGCGGCGCCATTGCGCGTGGGCAGGCTCCTTCGAAGAAACCACCTGCAGGCCGTCAGCACGCATCTCCAGTTGAATCGGCGGGCCGTACTGCGTCGTATCAAGCTTGCCGGCCGCGGCAATAACGGAATCCCGCACAGTCTCCGCATCCATCCTCCGCAGATTCATACGCCAGAGAAGCTTGTTTTCGGGATCGCTATCCACCGGCTTGTCGATCCGCGACGACTGCCGGTAAACCGCCGACGTCATGATCAGCCGGTGGAGCTTCTTCGCGCTCCAGCCATTGTTCATGAACTGCACAGCCAGATAATCAAGAAGCTCCTGATTCGCCGGCGCCGCTCCCATCTTGCCGAAGTTATCGGAAGTGGCGACAAGTCCTGTGCCGAAATGCCCCTGCCATATACGATTCACAATGACGCGCGCCGTCAACGGATGGTTCGGATTGGTCAGCCATTCGGCGAAGGCAAGCCGGATACCCGAGGTTTCCCCTTGCGCCGTGGAAGGTTTCACCGCATCAAGAGGCAGCCCCTCCGTGGCAAGCACTTCAAAGAATCCGGGCGCGACGCGAGGCCCTGGAGCATCGGCGCTCCCCCGTTGCAGCAACCGTATGTTCGGTGGCTTGCCGACATCCCAGAGCGCCTGAATTTTCTCAAGCGTCTGCTTCTTCGCTTCGAGCGCCTTCATCTCTTCCTGCAAGCTTGCCGAGACGGGCTTTTCCTCCGCACTCAGCTTCTTCTCGATTTCGGCCGAAGTAACCCGGAGTTGCCCGTTAAACTTCGAAAACAGATATTTCTGAACATCATCCCGTTTCTCGGCGGGCGTTTCGATCGCCGCCCGGGTGTCGGCCCGAATCGCCTCGGGAAGCTTCGTCAATTTTTCTTCCAGAATCGACTGTTCGTAGGGCTTATGCAGCTCCTTCAGCTTCTTACGGAGTTCCTCGATCGGCCCCTCGAATTGTTTGTTGTGCGCATTGATCCGCTCCTGCTCCTCCGAGGATACGGTATACAGATGCCGCTCCTGCGGGCGCAGCCAGTCGGTGGGATTATAGGAAGTCGTAAATAAGGCAAGAAAACGGTAGTAGTCTTTCTGCGAAATAGGATCGAATTTATGACTATGGCAACGCGCGCAGCCAACGGTGAGGCCCAGCGTGCTGCTACCCACCTTCTCCACCAGCTTGAACAAAGCCTCATAGCGCTCTACGGGAAGATTACTGATATCCTCGGCGGTGATATCGAGGATATTGCGCAGGTAGCCCGTCGCGGCCAGCAACTCGCGGATCTCCGGCGTGAACGTCTTCGCCTTACGCCAGTCCACCAGTTCATCGCCGGCGATCTGCTCAGTGAGAAAGCGGTCCCAGGGCTTGTCCGCGTTAAACGAACGGATCACGTAATCGCGATACCGCCACATCCCATCTGCGTACTCCGTCTTGCGCGGGTCAAAGTCTTTCCCGGTCGTGTCCACGTAACCCGCCGCATCCAGCCACATGCGCCCCCAGCGCTCGCCATAGCGGGGCGAATCGAGCAACCGGTCGACAAGCCGTTCGTAAGCGCCCGGGGCTTTGTCCTCGTGAAACCCGCGAATTTCTTCCGGCGTGGGCGGCAACCCCGTGAGATCGAGATAAGCGCGCCGCAGCAGCTTCTCATTCGGAGCTTCAGCGGAAAAACTGAGATGCTTCGACTCCAGACGCGCCAGGACGAAACTGTCCACCGGCGTGCGCACGCGCGCCTTCGCCTTGACTTTCGGCGGCACGGCAGACACCGGCTTCCGGAACGCCCACCATTGCCTCTGCTCAGCGGTGATGGGCGGCGCTTCCAGAGGAGAAAACGGCCGGTCAGCAGAATTCGCGGACACGTTCTCGCTGAAATTCCCCCGGTCAATCCACTCCTTGATGAGATGCGCTTCGGCTTCGCTGAGCGGCTTTCCCGCGGCGGGCGGCGGCATCGTCTTGTTGCTGATGCGGCGAATCAACACGCTGCGATCGGAAAACCCTTCCACGATCACCGGGCCGTTGATGCTCCCCTTCAGCATGGATGCGGATGTGGAAAGATCCAGCCCCGCGGCGGGTTTGTTCGCCCCATGGCAAGAGACGCATCGCGCCTGCAGCAACGGTGCCACGTTCTTTGCAAAGCGCTCCCGTTGCTGCGCGGCCTCTTCCGCCGGAGCCCCGATCGGAGCATCAAACGGCGCTCCCGCGGCGATCCATTTGCGGATAATCTCCATTTCCCCTTCGGGCATCTTCTGGTTGTAGAACGATGGCGGCATCGCCCGCGAAGACACCTTCTGCCACAACAGGCTTTCTTCCGGCTTCCCCTTCACGATCACCGGCCCGTTGTGGCTGCCGCGCAAAGCGGAGGCGGCCGTGCGCAGATCCAGCCCCAGTTTCGGCGAACTCTGCCCGTGGCAGGTGAAACAATACTGCGTAAACACCGGCAGCACGTCTTTTTCAAAACGTGGTTCCTGCGCCGCAAGCGGCAGCGCGATGCACAACAGCAGGCGTTTCATGCGATCAGGTCCGTGTTCACTTTAGCCCCAGTGACAGTGGCATCCGAGGGGTTCTCCAACCGTCCGCCGTACGGGTAGACGATCTTCTTGTGATCCAGCCCGAGTTGCTGCAGCACAGTAGCAATCATGTCCGGCACCGGAACGCGATTAATGACAGCCTTGTAGCCGAAGTCGTCCGTCTCACCATAGATTAGGCCTTTGCGGAAGCCGCCCCCCGCAAACCAGAGAGTGAACGCGTTGCGATTATGATCGCGGCCATCGCCGTTCTGTGTAGTAGGCAGACGGCCGAACTCACCGGCCCACATGACGATGGTGGAATCCAGCAGCCCGCGGCTCTTCAAATCCTGCACCAGCGCCGCCGAGCCTTGATCCACTTCTGTCGCGATCTTATGCATGTCCTGCTTGATGCGGCTGTGATGATCCCAGGGCTGTCCCGGACTCGTGGTCACCTGCACGAAGCGCACGCCTTTTTCCACCAGACGCCGCGCCAGCAGGCAGCGCAATCCGTAAGGCCCGGCAACCGGATGGTCGATGCCGTAGAGCTTCTTTGTGGCCGCGGATTCGCCACTGATATCCAGCACGTTTCCCGCTTCCAACTGCATCCGCGCGGCAAGCTCGAAATTGCGGATTCGCGCGTCGAGTTCGGTCTCGCCAGGATGATCGGCCAAGTGCCGCTGATTGAGCCGGGCAAGGAAATCGAGCGTCCTCTTTTGCGCGCCTTCCGGCATCGGCTCCGGCGGCGCCAAATGATGCACCGGCGTGCCTTTCGTGCTGAATTCCACTCCCTGATACAGCGCAGGGAGATATCCGTTCGCCCATAACTGCTTCCCCCCAATGGTGTAGCCGGTGGGATCCCGAAGCACAACATATGCGGGCAGGCTCTGATTCTCCGTCCCCAGCGCGTAGCTGATCCATGCGCCCATCACCGGCCGTCCGGGGAAGATCTTGCACGTCAGCAGCATGTTCAACCCTTCCAGGTGGTTGTTGTGCTCTGTGTGCATGGAGCGGATGAAGCATAGATCATCGACGATCCCCGCCGTGTACGGCAGCATCTCCGAAATGTCCATGCCGCATTGTCCGTATTTCTTGAAGGTGAACGGCGTTGGAAGAAGCGTGTTGACGTTGTTCGGCTGATGGATCTCGACGCCGCCCGGCAGCGGTTTGCCGGCTTGTTTCGTAAGCTCAGGCTTGGGATCGAACAGATCCATCTGGCTGGGGCCGCCGTTCTGCACCAGTTGGATAACGGCCTTCGCCTTGGCGGGAAAATGCGTGGGCTTGGCGCGCAGATCGTTGGCAATGGGGTTGGCGTGCAACAGATCGGCGAGCACCATGCTCCCAAAGCCCAGGCAAGTGCGTTCCAGCAGTTGTCGGCGCGACAGCGGCATGGGGTTTAGTATTTCATGATTCGCGCGCCTTCGGCTAGGAGCCGCAGCTGTACGAAACAGAAACCTGCGTGTCGTAGAGTTTGCCGAACGCGGCCATATCAAAGGGACGCTGGCGCGAAGGCTGCATCCCTTGAGCCTGCAACTTCGCCAGCAGTTCGTCGCGCATCGCTCTCCGCACCAGCCACGCCAGCGTATTCGATTCCGTACGCACCATCACCACGTCGTATTCGGCCAGCACCCGCTTCATATCGCCGAGCAGATTCCCCTGCTTGGCGGTGTGATGGAACTGCGCCAGCGAGCTTTCCACCGTATCGTAATCGCCATAGCGGTACGTCATGCTCTCTGTCTCCGAGACGTAGCCTTTCGTGAACCAGTACGGCCAGTAGAGGTCGGGCTTCACCGCAAGGAAATACCCCGGGTTGGCGCGGATGCGGTCACCATTGCAGGTTTTCGAATAGGCGATGGCCGGGTTCGAATAACCCCACAGGTCGATCAGCGGCCGGTCGAGCATCAGGCCGAAGGTGCTCATCTCCGTGGTCGCGACAGTAAACTGGCGCGGCACGTAGCGATTGGTGAAGGCCCCGGCGAACATGGAATCCATGCGGCCAGGGTTGCGGCTGAGGGCGGATTGACCAAGCAGCAAAGGGAACGTAGCGCAGAGATAGAGGATCAACGCAGCACGATACCCGGCCGACGGCGCTGTATCCGCGGACCAACTCCACCGCAGGTTCCCCAGCACAGAGAGGATGAACAGTTGCAGCGTCACTTCGAACGCTACCCAGTAGCGGGCGTACGTATAGGAACTGAAGTCCCCGATAATCCCGTGCGTGAAGTTGTAGAACAGCAGCAAAGGCAAGCAGCCCGCCGCATACAGGAACAGCAGCACGGAATGGGAGCCGGCTTTCTCCATCGTTGCGCTGATGCCATCCCGCCAGAGCATGCGCGCAACGGCGAGCAGCAGGATTAGCCCAATGGCATGCGATGCAATCGTGAAATACTCCAGCAGCCCGAGGAACACCGAGAGCGGCTGCAGCATTTCAAGCATCGCCGGCTTCAACGCCTTGAAGTTGATCGGGACAGGCACGTAGTGGCAGTAGGCCAGGCCCACTGCGCCGTAGTAGATATAGGCATTGAGGAGCGGCGATACCGGAATCAGACTGCCCGAAAACACCGGTTTGCTTTGGAGTCGGCGCCACAACGCAATCACGGCAATATTCACGAACGACAGCAGAATCGCATCGGGGCGCAAGAGCGGAAGCATCCCCGAAATTGCCAGAGACGTCGTCTCCTTGCCTTTCGCCGCGGCACGCATGGCGGCAAGAAAAACCAGCGACACCAGCCCGTTGCCGAACCCCGAACTGAACACCAGCACCAGCGGCGCGCAAATCGCAAAGGCAAACGCCTGCAGCATCCCCTTCCGGCTGCGCATGTCCGTCCCCAACACCCCGGCCAGCAGCGGCAGATGCAGCAATCCGACCGCGCACGAGATCCAGAAATTAGCGGCCACAAGGCTCGCCTGCGACCACGCGAACGGCGCATGCAGCAAATAGTAGACGTACTCCACCGTGCCATCCACCATCGCTTCCGGCGACATGGAAAACCGCCCGTAATGATAGAGGTTGTAGGCGTGTTCCAGGTTGATCGAAACCTCGTCTACGATGCCGTAAAGATTGATGTAAAGCCCTGTATAGACCCCCGCCACCGGCAGCCAGCGAGAGCGTCCGTCCTTCCCGAAAGCATACGCGAAGCAGACCGCGGCGCAGATCACCCACAGCAAAAGTCCCGCAACCCGCGGCGGCACAAACGCAAATGCGTCCGGTAACGGAGGCAGTCCCAGCGCCTGCAATTCGTAGATCATGCGTTCCCCACGCGGCGCAGCGCCGCATAAGGCAGCGCTAGAGCTTCGTAGATCACGTTCGCTACCGCGAAATCGTAGTACCAGAGGCGGCGCACGATCTGTCCCCTGCGTTCCACCGGCGACGCCCCGACAACCTCGTGCACGCGATAGCCCCCCAGCCGGAAACAGAACCACACCCTTGCTACATGGAACCGGTTGCAATAGAGCACGCACGGCGCGAGCGGCCACATCCCCTCCCGCTCCGCCCACCGGCGCAGTTCCGTGGCATTGTCCAGCGTGTCCAGATACCGCTCGCGCCCCGCATCGGCCCACCGCACCCGCACATCCGGGCGTAACGCAAGCAACCGCTCCGCGGCCACTTCATCTTCCACCCGCGCATGCCCGAAGCTGTTCCCCGGAGCCACATAAACCGTGTCCCCAGCCTTCGCCCGCCGAGCCACCTCCCGCACGCAGCCTTCGAAGTAGGCAGACAGCGACCCGTCCTGATTCAGCCCCTCCGGTATGACGATGTGCGTCAGGACACCTTCTTCAGCAGCCACAACACGCTCTCCTTCACTTTCTTCCGGTGCGGAGAAAACGCACTGGCCGCGTCCGCCTGCTCATAGGCTCCAGCGAGAAACATATCGTAGCTCTCCTGAAGCATATCGTCGTTCGAATAACGCGGCGTCCACCCGAGATCGAGTACATGCTGTACATCGAAGCAGAATGGCTTGTGATAGGTGAGGTAATGCCACGGCGCGAGCGGGCTGAGATGCATCGCATCCAGCATTTGCAGCGAGTTGATGGTCAGCCATTCCGGCAGGCTGCGCACCCGGGATCTCGATCCCGCATGTTCCACCAGGTTCTCCAATGCCTGCCGCAGCGTCCCATAGCGGTCCGTGCCGACATTGTAGATGCCTTCCTTGCCGCGCTCCACGGCCAGCATATAGGCGTCCATCAGATCCTGCGCATGCACAAACTGAAACGGAATGTTCCCGCTGCCAATGGTGTAAACGTTCACATTCGACCGGATCCAGTTGAACAGAATCTGGAAAATGCCAAGGCGCCCCGGACCCAGAATCGTACGCGGCCGGATCACGATCAGCGGCATGTGCGATTCCACACAAGCTTCGCGCACGGCGATTTCCCCAGCCAGTTTGGAACGCCCATACGGCTCGATGGGATTCGTGGGGGTCGCCAGAGTGATCGGGCAATCGGCCGGTGTGCCGTAAATCGCGGACGAACTCATGTGCACGAAACAGCCGACCCCGGCCCGTGCCGACTCCTCCGCTACAATGCGGCTGCCTTCCACGTTCACATCCAGAAAGCCCTTGCTCGATTTGGTCAGCGGCACCATCGCCGCATTGTGATGGACAATCTGCACGCCCGATAGCGCTTCCCGCAGCTTGCTCCGGTCGCAGACATCGCAGTGCACGAACTCGATGCGCGGATGCCGCTGCGGATCATCCCAAATATCCGCGATCCGGACGCGCTCCCCGCGCTTCAACAACTCCTTGGCGATCAGGTTGCCAAGAAACCCCGAGCCTCCCGTAATGAGATGTGTCATTAGATTCGAATCCCCTGTTCCATGCACCATGCAATCGAGCGGCGCATGCCTTCCTCCAGCGCGATCGTGGGCTTGTAGCCGAGTTCGCGTTGCGCTTTCTCCGTCGAACAAGCAATCGTCTTGTTCATCTCCGACAGTACGTGGATCTTCTGCTCATACAGCCCTACGCCCTGAATGAACCGATCGGCGAGCCACGCCACTTCGCTGGCAATCCCAGGCAACCGCAGCCGCTGATACGCCACGGGCAGATGAAATTCCTCCGCCAGCAAGCGCTCCACCGTGTCGATAATTTCGTTCATGCTGTACGGGCGCCGGTCCGCGATCCAATACACCTGCCCGCGCGCCTTTTCCGTCAACGCCGCCAGCATCATCCCCTGGCTGAGATTGTCCACATACCCCATCGACCGCAGATTCTCCCCCGATCCGACAATCGGCCCCTTCCCCTGCCGGATCATCGAGAAAAACAGCGTCTGGCGAGCCGGTTGATCGGGCCCGTAAAACCATGGCGGCCGCACCAGCACCGTCTCCAACTTCCCCTGTGCCTCGGCCTCCTTCACCGCCAGTTCCATCATCATCTTCGAGCGGCCGTAGTTCATGTAAGGGTTGTACGCGGCGTCCTCATCGAAAAGATGGTCAGGCCGCGGATTGCACCCCAGCGGCGAATTCGACGACACAGCCACCATGCGCCGAACCCCGGCCTTCTGCGCGGCAGCCAGCAGATTCCGCACCCCATCGACATTCACCGAATAGAAGTCCTTCACCTTCGCCGGATGGATGATCCCCGACGTATGGAACAGATAGGCCCCCGACGCCCCTTCCACAAACCGGGCGCAATCGGCGGGGTTGCGCAAATCGCCCTGCATCGTCTCCACATGCGAGCCCATGGCGCGCAGTTCCCCATCGTTCTCTCCAGGCAGCACCAGGCAGCGAATCCGCATCCCCGCGGGTAACTCGCGCAGCGCATCGTGATCAAACGCCCGAGTGGCCAGCAGCCGCGTGAAGCGTTTCCCCAACCAGCCCGTCGATCCCGTAACCAGCGCCAGTTGCATGTTCACAATTCCCCCAGAGCATGCAGCGTGTTGCGCCGCGCCAGCGCCATTACCGTCCCTTGCGGATTCACACCCATCGCCGTCGGAATCAGACTCGCGTCGTTCACCACCAAACCCGGCATGCCATGCATGCGGCCCATCGAATCCACGGCACAGCGATCCTGATCCTCCCCCATCGGGCACGACGAAAACAGGTGAATCGTCATCAGATTCGCGCGCCCCGCGGCGAGCGTTCCCGGGATCTTCGTCAGTTCGTCCTCGGCATGAATCTCCCGCGCCCCCGGCAGGCACGGATACACCGTTCGCGCGCCCGCCGCCAGCAGCAGCTTCGAAAGATGCCGCAACCCCGTGGCCAAATCCCGCAGATCACGCTCGGACAACTGGTAGCGGATCAGCGGATCCGGCAACCCAAACACCCCGCGCACGCTGCCCGCATGCGGCCCGGTGATCATCGCGTAATAGATCGCCATGTGCCGCCATTGCGATTTCACCAGCGGCGCAGAGGCCGGATAATCGGATAACGCCAGAGCCAGATGCGGCGGCGATGAAATGGAACACCCGAAGCCGATGCGCGGCGAAAATTCCTTCACCTGGTGCACCGCCACCCCGAGCGCCTCATGATTCACCTGCTCATCGAACAGCGCCACCGCTTTCACCGTGGGATGCATCGCCAGTGAATTGCCGACATTCCGCGTGATCCCGCTGCGCCGCAACAGCAAGGGCGTCTGCACGGCGCCGCCACATACAAACACCGTGTCCGCCTCCACACGCAATGTCTTCCCCCGCTGGGCAATATCCACCATCCAGCGATTCCCTTCCCGCCGCAATCGTTGCACCCGGCTGTCGGCCATCAACGTCGCACCGGCCCGCAGAGCGCGCGGGACGAACGTCTTCGACATCGATTGCCGCGTTCCCCGCGGGCAACCGTCCGGCCCCGTCGTACCGTCGTAGCGGAACCAGCGCGGCACCTCCAGCACCCGCCATCCCAAGTGCCCGGCGCCCTGCTCCAATTTCCGCGATGCCAGCGGAATGGGACCAGGGTAAGTGCCCACCTCCAGCGCTTCCTCGCAATAGCGAAAATGCGGCTGCAAGTCCTCTTCCCCGCTCTGCCGCAATTGGAATTCCGTGCGCCATCGCTCCAGCATCTCCGGAGGCGTGCGGTGATAGAGGCCGCTGTTGATCTCGCTTCCGCCGCCCACCGTACGCCCCTCGACGAAAGCAACCTTCGCGTTCCCCAGCGCCGGATTCAATCCGCCCGCCCGGTACTTCTGCGTCATCTCCTCCACGCCAAACGGCTCGCAGGATTCCAGCGGCAGATCCGGCCCTTCTTCCAACAACAGCACCTGTTTGCCATGTTCCGCCAGAAGATGCGCAGTCGTCGCACCGCCCGGCCCGGAACCGATCACAACATTTTCAAACCGTTGGCCGCTCATCAAAGCTGGCTCCTCTGCTGGCTGTACAACGCGAGCGTCGCCAAACTGCGGTAGAAGCGCATCAGATCCCGGCAGGGTCCGATAGGCGATCGCCCCCACGATTCCATCCTCGTTTCCCGCCGCTCCGGCGGCATGCGATGAAACGGCAGCCCGCTGCAAGCAAACGCCACCGTCGCCACCCGCAATGGCCAGGCCAAAAATCGAGGCATTCTCCCCCACTGCTCCAGCACAAAATCCGTAGCCTGTTGCGCACAACCCCCTTGCGAGCGCGCCAGTTCCTCACAAATCGCGGCGACGGTCTTTTGGAACAGTCCGCTCACGAAAGCCACCCCTGCGTCGCTACGAACATGATCAGGCCCGATACCGCCGCCACCCCGTAGCTCACCCGGTCCTTCACAACGAACACCACCGGATCCTCCTGCACTTTTCCCCGCGTCGATAAAATCCAGATGCGGCTGATCCAATACAGGTAAACCGGCGACAGCAGCCACAGCACCTCCGGTGTCTGGTACAACTCCTTCACCTTTTCGCTTTGCAGGTACAGAATGAACACCACCGTCGAAAGGAACGCGCTGCACACACCGAACAGGTTCACCTGCAGCGTGTCCTCCACACCGTATCCCCTGCCGTTCATCGCCCCGTTTGTCTTCCGCACCAGTTCCAATTCCGTCAAGCGCTTGCTGAACGCCAGGCTCAGGAACAGGAAGAACGCAAACGAGAGCAGCCATACCGAAAACGCCACCCCTGTCACCACATGGCCGGCGACGATGCGCAGCAGATACAACGCCGACAGGCAGAACGTGTCCACCAGAACCATCTTCTTCAGCCACAGCGAATAGGTCAGAGACAGCAGGAAATACACACCCAGCAGCATCGCCAGAGCCGGCGAATACAGCCACGCCATACCTAGGCTTCCCACAAGCAGCACGGGAGCCAGCACAAACCCCACGTGCAAAGGGATCTCGCCGCTCGCAAACGGCCGCTCGCGCTTCTTCGGATGCGCCCGGTCCGCCTCCAGGTCCACGATGTCATTCAGAATGTATTGCGCCGAAGAGCATAACCCGAACACCACCGCGCAGAACGTCGCCTGCACCACCATCTCCACATGTTCCAACTGGTGCGCCGTGATCAGCGGAACATAGATCAGCACATTCTTCGCCCATTGGTGAATCCGCAGCGCCGACAGATAGTGCATCCAACTCGTGCGCCGCCCGTCGAACGTCTTCACCTCCGGCACATGTTTTCGCAGCCGCCGCAGCAGAGACGCCGACGCCCCCACCGTAACAGCACTGCGGCAATGCCGCCAGATCTCCAGATCGGCACTGGAATCCCCCGCGTACTCGAACCCTTCCTGCAACTGCTGCCGCAGTACCTTGAGCTTGTCCTTCCCCTTCAAATTGAGGATGCCGTTGCTCGCCAGCACGCGGTCAAAGAACCCCAGATGGTCGGCAATCGGCTTGGCCAGTTGCTCATCGGCCGCCGTCACCAGCAGCAATTGCCGCTTCCGGTTCTTCTGCACGCGAAGCCAGTCCACCAGGGCATTGTTATAAGGCAGCGAGTGCACGTCGATCGAAACATGCGAGGCGAGCTTTCGCTTCAACGCCGCGCGCCCCAGCAAGCACCAGAACGGAACCAGCAGAATCAGCCACGGCTTCGATTTCAACAGCCGCGCCAGCGACTCAAACAGCATGTCTGTCTTGACCAGGGTCCCGTCCAGGTCAATGCAGAGCGGCAGCGAATGTGAGTCCGAATAGGCCATGGGCAATCAACCGGCGGCGCACAGCGTGCCGGTACCCCTAAAATCGGCGGAAAGGGGCCAAAACAGTAGGCTGGGATTCCCGGTAACATATCCTATTGATGCGACTTCTTCCTTTGGCCGCCTTTTGCGCCGTTTCTCTCCTCGGCGCACCGCCCGTTTCCCTCATTTTCGACACCGACATGGGAAACGACATCGACGACGCGCTCGCTCTCGCCGTCATCCATTCCCTCGAATCGCGCGGCGAAGCCAAACTGATCGGTGTCACCCTCACCAAAGACAATCCCTACGCCGCCATCTACGTCGATCTGGTCAACCACTTCTACCGCCGCCCGGATATCCCCGTGGGCATCGTGAAACAGGGCAAAACCCCACAGGAATCCGCCTTTACCCGCATCCCCGCCGATCGCAAAACGGCCGATGGCAAGCCGCTCTATCCCCGCCGCCTCGGCAATGGAGTCGATGCCCCCGACGCCGTCCCGCTGCTGCGCTCCCTGCTCGAAAAGCAACCCGATAACTCCGTGGCCATCGTCCAGGTAGGTTTCAGCACCAATCTCGCCCGCCTCCTCGATGAGCCCGGCGCAGTCGATCTCATCCGCCGTAAAGTCCGTCTTCTCAGTATGATGGCCGGGCAATTCCCCGACGGCAAGCCGGAATACAACGTGCGCGTCGACATCCCCGCCGCACAGAAAATCTTCGCCCACTGGCCCGGACCCATCGTCTGCAGCGGCTGGGAAGTCGGGGCAGCCCTGCTTTTCCCCGCCACAGCCATCGAAAACGACTTCCGCCACGAAGACAACCACCCCGTCGTCGACGGCTACCGCGCCTACAAAAAGATGCCCTACGACCGTCCCACCTGGGACCTCACCTCGGTTCTATACGCCGTCCGTCCCAACCACGGCTACTTCTCCCTCTCCGAACCGGGCATCATCCACG
>CALFYN010000374.1 GCA_937952345.1 uncultured Acidobacteriota bacterium | reverse complement strand
CGACTCCCCGCCTGAAACCGATGTTGTCCGCGGCATCGAGCGCTAACCCAGATCGGTTGATAGCCAAAATGCCCCAGACAGGCGGCAGGACGTTGCCGAACGCTGGGGCCACCGAGAATGGAGGCGTGATCAGTGTGCCGGACGAGGCGACGTACACCGAGCCCACAGGACGGAGCGACAGCGTTTCGAGCGCGGCGAAGATCGGCTCATCCACGCCGGTGATGCCGGCAGGAAAGGCCGGACTCACGTCATCCGCCGATCCCCAGGCGAAGAAGTATATGGCGTAACGATCACTCGGTGATCCCGCTGCCGTCTTCAGCTTGAACTGACAAATCGCATCGATGTGGCGGCTGTTCTGGTTCTCGACCCTCGCAGAACTGCGCCCCGAACTCGAGGCGAGCCCGTTGAGCGTCAGGGTGAAGTTCGTGACTGGACCGAATTGCGTGCGAATGGTGGACACAAAATGCCTCTAACTCTGGAGAACCGACAGATCGTTTTCGCGGATGATGACGAAGTCACCATCGTTGACGGTTGCGGGCGAGGAGAGCGGTCCCCCGCCGAGGAAGTTGCCGCCAGAGACCGTGTCCCACAGACCCAGGTGCGTGTAGGTGCCTGCCGCAACCTGTATAAACAGCGGCGGCACGTTCCGAACTCGCTTCGCTGCCCCGTAGTCGTCTACAGCCGTGAACTGGGTGAGGGCCTTTCGCGAATAGGGACCACCGGATGCCTCATTGGTTCCCGTTGCTCCCGGATCGGCGGTGTGAAGGCTGATCCAGTGCTCAGTCACCGCGAAATCTTGCCCCAGGAAGGCCTTCTCCAGAAGCTTCTGCGCCAGGTAGGACGAAAACGGCATGACTATTCCTCAAGCGAGTTCGACGAGTTCCAACGAAACGTCCGCGCGCCCCAGCGAGACGGATTGGTTCCAGCCACCCGCGAAGCGAACCGTGTACCGGCCCGCTGCTGCTTGGCCTGTTGGATCGTGCGAGAACTTCGGGCTGGTCTCATAGGGGTCGTAGAAGTAGAACGGCTCCGTTGGACCCTTGCGCGCGTCGAAGAAATCGCGGAGAGTCTGAAGCTGCGCCGGGGCGAGCCGCTTCGCGAGCCTCCATCGCTTCCGGCTGTTGTTGGCCTGCGCCTTCCGCTGCGATTCCCCGTTGCGGTACTCGTTGTCGAGAACCGGATACTCCCGCTCATGCACGAACGCCCGCGATAGGCTCGCCGGCAGCACCGTCAACGGCATCGCATTTTGAACCGAGCCAGGCATTATGCCATCACCAGGTCCAGCAAGCGCTGCTCCGGCCGCGCTCCGATCCGGCTCGCGACGAAGCGGGCGTAGTTCGCCGGATGATTGCCATCCGCCGAGGGCGCGTAAACCCGAAACATCTCCTCTGCCGAAGGCTGCTTGCCTTGCGTGTACTTTCCATCGAGGTACTGGCCGATCAGCACGCGCAGGATCCGCCAGCCCTCGTCAATTGCGCGTTGGCTCATCTCCTCGCGCGAGGCGCCGGGAAACTTCGCGGCTGCCCACGCCACGAAGTCCACATAGCCGCGATTGCTGGGATACGGACCGCGCTTATCGCGCCACTGCCGAATGTTGCCCGGATTCGCATTAATCTGCGCAAGCGTCGGATGCGGGATCCGGCGAGCTTTGGCTTGCGCTGCGGTGAGATAGAAGCCCTCCATTTCCGCGATCGCTCGGGCGATCTTTTCGACGAGTTCCTGGCGGGTCATGACACGATC
>CALFYN010000373.1 GCA_937952345.1 uncultured Acidobacteriota bacterium | reverse complement strand
GGCGTCGATGATATATTGAAGAGGGCACTATGAAACTAGGCAGTTGGATACTGGTAACATCTTTGTTCGCAATTGTTTCCGTGGCGCAGGCGCAGCCTACTTACTCCAGAGAGGTTTCCCGCATCCTGCAGGAGAAGTGTCAGTTATGCCACGTCCCCAATAACATCGCCCCGTTCACTCTTACGTCATTCGAGGACGCCCAGACATGGGCCGAAGATATCAAAAGAGTTGTTTCGGAGAAAATCATGCCACCATGGAAACCCGTGGTGGGCCACGGGGAGTTCCGGGAATCCTACGCCATGAGCGACGAGGAACGGCAAACCATCATCTCCTGGGTGAATGCTGGCGCGCCGGAGGGCGATCCCGCTGAGTTGCCTGAGCCGCGCCCGCAAACTGGGGAGTGGGCGCTCGGCGAGCCGGATTTGGTTGTTAAGATGGCCGAACCCTACACTCCCGCAAGAGGCAGGGATGTTTACCGGTGCTTCGTGGTTTCCAATCCTTTCGAGGAGACCGCATATGTGAAGGCTGTGGATGTCGTTCCAGGCGACCGCCGCATTGTCCATCACGTGATCATGTACATCGACGAAAAGAACCAGTCCGAGAAGTTGGATGCCGAAGAAGAAGGTCCCGGCTACACCTGTTTCGGTGGTCCGAAGTTCGATATCTCCTTCAACAGCATGTTGGGGGGCTGGGCTCCCGGATCCATTCCGCGCCCACTGCCTGAGGGAATTGCGATCCAGATTCCGAAAGGCGGGCGCCTGGTGATGCAGGTGCATTATTATCCCGTTGGCCGGACAGGCGAAGACACAACCCGCGTTGGGTTGTACCTTTCAAAAGAGAATGTAGAACGGCGCCTTTTTTACATTCCCATCTTGAATGACAGGTTTGAGATCCCAGCCGGAAACGCGGATTACGAAGTGAAGGCGGAGTTCGTTGTACCACCCCTCCTCGATGCAAATGTAATCCAGATATTCCCGCATATGCACAAATTGGGCCGCCAGATCCGCCTCGACGCGCAGGAGTTCGGCAAGGAAGCGATGCCCTTGATCTATATCGACGATTGGGATTTCAACTGGCAAGGCTTCTATAACTACAAACAGCCGGTTCCCATCCGAGCCTTTACCAACCTGAAAATGTCGTGCCGGTTCGACAATTCGGAGAACAACCCCCGCAATCCGAGTAACCCCGTGAAGCCAGTGCGTTGGGGGGAAGGTACGGATGACGAGATGTGCATCACATTCCTCGGCGTCACCTTTGATAGGGAGAACCTGTTGCCCTTTGCGGCATCCAGGCCTTAGACCTGCTTGTCTGTGACCACGGTGCGGCCGCCAGGGCCGAAGAATCCTCCCATCATCGGCCACCTGCAGGCGTTCCGGCGCAATCCGCTCGACTTTCTGACGCAACTCGCCGCCGACTACCCGGACCTTTGCTACTTCAAGCTGGGCAACCAGCACATGTACCTGCTGAACCACCCGGAACTCATCAAGCAAGTATTGGTCACGCAGCACACCAGTTTTCACAAGAGCCGCATTCTGCAGCGTTCGAAAATCCTACTTGGTGAGGGTCTTCTCACCAGCGAAGGCGAGCATCATCTGAGGCAGAGGCGGTTGGTTCAGCCCGCTTTTCATCGCGACCGCCTGACAGGCTATGCCGAATCGATGTCTGGGCTTTCCATACGCGCCGCTACTTCGTGGCGCGACGGCGAGACGCGGGACATCCATCAGGAAATGGCCCGGCTGACGCTGGCCATTGTGGCGAGGACTCTGTTCAGCGCCGAAGTCGATGCCGAGGCGGAAACCATCGGTGAATCAATGGCCGGCGTGCTGGGCCTGTTCCATATAGCCCTCCTCCCGTTCAGCGAATTGCTCATAAGATTGCCCATCCCGCCCACCAGGCGATTCCGAAAGGCGAAGGCGCAACTCGATCGCATCATTTATGGGCTGATCGAAGAGCGACGAGTGTCCCGTAGCGACACGGGTGATCTGCTTTCCATGCTGATTCTGGCTCAAGACGAAGAGGCCGGGACAGGCGGGATGACGGACCAGCAGGTCCGCGACGAGGCTTTGACTCTGTTCCTCGCAGGACACGAAACCACGGCCAATGCCCTGACATGGGCTTGGTATTTGCTTTCTCAGAACCCTGAAGTAGAGGCAGAGTTTCACAGAGAACTGGACGCAGTTCTCGGATCCCGTGCGCCGGATTACGACGACGTCAATAGGCTTCCCTACACCAGAGGGGTGTTCGGTGAATCTCTTCGCTTGTTCCCGCCAGCCTGGGCGCTCGGAA
>CALFYN010000372.1 GCA_937952345.1 uncultured Acidobacteriota bacterium | reverse complement strand
CCGGACAGGCGCAGCAGAAAGTCACCGTCGCCACACGCTCCGAACCCAAGCCCTATGCCGGCGGACGCGTGCTCCACGTCTACCCCGCCGATCACGTCGGCCCCAAACAGGAGCCCAGCTTCATCGGCCTCAAAGCCGCCTACTACGGTGAAGGGCGCGGCGATTGGACCGCCGTGCGCATGAAGAAAGCCCAGCCCGGCGACACCATCCTCATGCACGCCGGCCTCTACCGCCCCGACCGCCTCAACTACGTCGATCCGCTCAGCGCCCCATTCACCGGTTCCTGGTCCCTATCGCTCAAAGGCACCGCCGAAAAGCCCATCACCATCAAAGGCGCGGGCGACGGCGAAGTCATCTTCGATGGCGCCGGCAACCACCGCCTCTTCGACGTCATGGCCACCGCGCATCACATCTTTGAAGGGCTCACCTTCCGCAACACCGAAGTCGTCTTCTTCGCCGGCGAGAAGGAAGTGATGGGCGCCGTCGCCCTCACCGTGCGCAATTGCCGCTTCGAAGACATCGGCGTGGGAGTGTGGACCGAGAACGCAGGCTCCAGCGACTTCTACATTGCGGACAATCTCTTCCTCGGCCGCGAAGATCAAATGCGCCTGATCGGATGGAATCAGGCAGGCATGCGCACCGCGGGCATTTATCCCTCGCATCAATTGCGCAGCTTCTTTGCCGTGAAGGTTTACGGACCAGGCCACGTCATCGCCCACAATGCCATCGCTTACTTCCACGACGGTATCTGCATCTCCACCTACGGCCCGCCCGAAGCCGACCCTGATCGCCGCGCTTCCTCCATCGACATCTACAACAACGATGTCCATCTCTCCAACGACGACTTCATCGAAAGCGACGGCGGCGCGCACAACATCCGCGTCTTTCAAAACCGCGGCGTCAACGCGGCCCACAACGGATACAGCGCGCAGCCGATGTTCGGCGGCCCCGTCTACTTCTTCCGCAACATCCTCTATCATGTGCCCGCCGGCGGAGCGTTCAAGTTCAGCGCGGTCCCGGCGGGTATTCTCGTCTATCACAACACGCTGATCGGCGAGCAGACGGCGCGCGAAGGCTACTCCAACGCGCACTGGCGCAACAACCTTTTCCTTGGCCGCGACACGGACCGCGGCATCATGACCTGGGCCAATGCCACGCCCCAATTCAGCAGCGACTACAACGGCTTCCGTCCCAATCGCGGCGTCCAGAATCAGTACTCATGGCTCGCTCCGGGAGCGCCGCTGCGCAGTTTCGCCACGCTCGCCGAGATGCGTCAGGCCACGGGGCAGGAAGCGCACGGCATCGAACTGGACTTCGATATCTTCGAGAACCTGGCCCCGCCCGACCCGGCGCGCCGCCATCACGTCTATCATTCGATGGATCTGAACTTCCGGCTGAAGCCCAACACAAAGGCCGTGGACGCGGGCGTCGCCCTGCCCACCATCAACGACGGATTCAACGGCAAAGCTCCCGACCTCGGAGCGCTCGAGCAAGGCAAACCAGAACCGCACTACGGCCCGCGCTGGATCACCTGGAAGCCGTTTTACCGCTAGAGACTATTGCAGCGTCAGTTTCGCTTTGCCCGCTGAGCCGGTGTAATAGAGTTCGACGGAGTGAATGCCGTCGGACTTGCCGCGGTACTGGAAGAAGAGCAGGCCGGCTTGCGGAAGCGGGCGCTCGCCTTCCGGGAAGGCGGCTTTCTGGACTCGCTGTTCCATGGCGCGGCGCAAGGCGATGGGCATCTTGGGGGGCAGTGGCGGCGGATCGTTCTGGCCGCCGCCTCCTCCGCCGATACCTGTCTTCGACTTCTTCTCCACCTCTGGGGGAATCCATTCCGGATCTTTGAGAGATTGGAAGGTGAGTCCAAAGTGGGCTCCGGGCAGGAGCGCTTTCTTGCCGTTGATACGAAGCGAGAAGTCGGAAGCGGCGAGGGCAGCCTTGGCTTCCGCGGGCCCGAACACGGCGGCTTCGACGACAACGTAATCCTCGCTGAGGATGGTGTTGGGGTCGCCGGGGATACTATGGCCGAGGAATTCGGCGGCAATGGTCAGGTTGCCGGCTTTGGCGCGCACCTGATAGTCGGATGGTGCGGCACGGGGCGGAATGCCCTGAATATCCGTTTGTGCAAAGAGTTGAAGGGCGGCGATCATGCCGCCGAGCAAAGTTCGCATTTACGAACCATCATAACGCATGGGCAACGTCCTCGATCTGTTTCTCGAGTTCCTGGAACGGGCTCAGCCACAGTACCTCGTAGGGGCTGACATCGAGGCGCAGGCTGCCGCACGAGGTTTGCCAGCCGCGCCCGCCCAGCAGATCGAACCAGGAGAGGCAATTGAGGTCGAGTTCGTCGACCGGAACGACGACATCCACGGGCCGGTTGGTGACGTTGACGAGGCAGATGACATGCTGGCTGCCATCGGGTGAAGTGCGGAGCAGCGAGAACAATGCGGGGGAAAGCGACAGCACGCGTTGCGGGCCGTTGGGGTGAAAGGCGGCGTGCAGCGTGCGGATGCGGAAGAGGTGGCGCAAGCGGTCGCTGATGAGATTGACCTTCGAGCCGGGTTCGGCAAGGGCGCGTATGAGGTATTCGTAGTCGAGGATGGGGCGGTTGACGTCGCGCTTGACCTTGGTTTCGAGGGCAAGGCGGACGTCGCTGCGGCTGCCCGCGAGTGAGTGCAGATAGATGGCCGGGATGCCGCGCAGGGCGAGGGCGATCGCTCGCGAGGCGGCAAACCGGCGGACCTGCGTTTCTCGCGTTTCGCCGTTGTTGGCGAAGTTGAGCGCGCTGTACCAGGTGGTGTTGATCTCGTAGGGCACTTCGCCTTGCGGCGTGGAGCGGTGCGAGATGAACGCACCGTGCTCGCGGGCGTGATCGACGAGGAAGTCGATCTCCTCCCGCGGCAGGATATCCTGCGCTCCGGGCAGCCCCACTCCGTCATGCGTGTCGAGCATGTTGAGGTAGGTCACCTCATCGGAAGGGTATTCGAGTTCGGCTGCCCATTTCGACAGCCATGTGGTGTCGCCACGGTAGAAGGCATGGAGCACGAGCGGGGGCAGGGCGAAGTTGTAGACGCATTGCGCCTCGTCGTGGCCGTTGCCGAAGTAGGAGATGTTCTCGGCGTGGGGGACGTTGGTTTCCGTGATCAGCGTGGTCTGGGGTGAGGCGACGTCGAGCACATCGCGGAAGAGCTTGACGATGGCGTGGGTCTGTTCGAGGCTGGCGCTGGGGGTGCCGAGTTCCTTCCACAAGTAGGTGACGGCATCGAGGCGCACGAAGTCGGCGCCCATGCGGACATAGAAGAGCAGGGTGTCGATGGAGTTCAGCAGGACATTGGGGTTGCGGTAATTGAGGTCGATTTGATCGTGGGAAAAGGTTGTCCACACCCAAATGGGGCCATCGATGGACTGGTACATGGTGAGCACGTCGGATGTGCGGGGGCGGCGGAGGACGGCACGCTGTTCGGCGGTGAGTTCCGAGGAGGACTGGAAAGAGACGGCGAAATCGCGATAGCGGGGGTTGCCGCACAGCATCTCCCGAAAGGCCAGGCTCTGGGCCGAGGCGTGGTTGAGAACACCGTCGAACATGAGGCGGAAGGTCTGGCCGAGGTCGCGGATGTCTTCCCAAGTGCCAAGGCGGGGGTCGACGGTTTTGAAGTCGACGACCGAGAAGCCGCGGTCGGAGGTATAGGGAAAGAAAGGGAGCACATGCAGGATGCTGAACACCGGTTCGCCACGGCGGTAGGCGGCGAGGAATTCCTTCAGGGCGGAAAGGCCGCTGCGCTCTCGCGAGGCGACCATGTCGCCGTAGGTGATGAGCATGAGGTCCTTTTCGCTGAAGCGCTGGCTGGGGGCGAATTGCCGCTCGGCTTGCGTCAGTTCCTCGGGCTTATGCGCAAGGTGGATGCGGATGAGGCGGATGAGTTCCGGTAGAACATCGCGGGCAATGTCCTCTCCATATAGGAGGGCAAGGCGCGAGAGCATGCGCTGCTGGTTCTCCTCGGGCACGGCAGCGGGCGGACGGGTGAAGTCCGGGGAACTGAGGTAGTCGATCCGCCACCAGATGTTGCGGCGGTCGCGCATTTGCATCGGCATACGTGGTGCATGATAGCAGGGTGGCCGGTCCGATCAATACGACAAGCGCAATCCAAGCTGGATCTGCCGCGCTCCGCCCGCGGAGGTGATCTGCCCGAAGTTCGTCGCGACTACGTTGCCATTCGGCGCATCGAACTGCGGGTTGTTGAATGCGCCGTAGAGTTCCGCCCGGAACTGGAGGTTCACCCTCTCACGGATGCGCTGGCCGCGGCTGAACATCAGATCCCAGGAGTTCATGCCGGGGATTCGCAGGCGTGGCTGCGTGCGGGAATCGCTGCCCATGGAGTAGGTCGGCGCCGGCGCGAACGCTGCCGTGTCGAACCAGCGATCGATGGTGGGATCGGTGAGCACCGGATCCTTGAGGCGAAGCGCGGTGGCACTCAACCCTGGCAGCCGCGTATTGTTCGGGCCAGTGATCACCATCGGCAGTCCGGCCGCGAAGGTGGAAATGCCGCTCACCTGCCAGCGGCCAATGATGGCGCCGGCAAGACCCTGCTTGGGCAGCGGGAGTTCGTAGATGTAGTTGAGCACGAGGTAACGTGGCCGGTCGAACTCACCGATGGCGCGCGAGAGCCCGAGGTTGTTGGGATCAATGAACGTGGACCGTCCGCCGAACCGCTCCTGCACGTTGTCGATCTGCTTGCCGGCGGTGAACGCCGCCTGGAAGCTGAGGCCATGGCTGAGTTGCTTGTCGAAGCGAACCGTCATGGCGTGGTAGACGGAATCGCCGACCGCATCGCGGAACCGGCTCACTCCCGTGTAGTGGCTGAAGGGAAGCAGCAGTTGTGAACGGCGCACCTGGCGGGCGCTTAACGCTCCGCTCTCGATGATGCCGAAATAGGGATTGGCGACGAGTTGATCCAATCCCGCGCCCAGCGACAGGAACTCCGGCGAGGCGGCATTGCGGCTGCGGTTGATCCAGATGCGCTGTCCCCGGCTTCCCACATAAGCGACTTCGACGAGCGCAGCGTTCCCGAGCATGCGCTGCAGATTGAAGTTCCATGTGTGATTGAACGGGGTCACCCATTCACGGAAGGCGGTTCCGACGCTCCCTCCCACTCCGTCAAAGGGTGCGTTGAAAAAGCCTGCCTGGAAGGGGCGGGAAATGCTCGCTCCGGCGGGAGGCGTGTTGGGCGCCGCCGGTGGCGGACCGAGGAAGATTGGCGTCTGGGCAAGGAAGCCGCTTCCCAGATCGCTGGCGCCTGCTCCGACTCCGCCGCTGCCAGGGAAGTAGGAGAGCGCATAGCCGGTGCGGATGACCGTGTTGCGGCTGAAGTTCCACGCAAGGCCGATGCGCGGTGAGAAGTTGTTCTTATCCGGATCGGATTGATAGCGCGAGTTGCCGTCCCGTCCGGTGAAGCGCAGCAGTCCCTTTTGCTTCGTGAGCGGGTCTGTGAAATCGGGATCAAAGAAGCCGAGTTGATCGAAGCGGTCCGACCACGGCGTCTGGTATTCCCAGCGCAAACCGAGATTGACGGTGAGGTTCGAGCGGATCTTCCAGTCGTCCTGCAGATAGGTGGCATAGAACCTTTGCGAAGCCGCCAGCGAGGGATCGTCGGAGAACTGGCCGCCCGTCGGGGCACCCAGCAGAAACGTCGCGACGCCGTGGCCCGCTGTCGCGCTTGAGGTGGCGGGATTCGGGCCCTGTGTAAAGGTGCGGCTGAACTCATACAACCCGGACGGCCGCTCGGGCCGGAAGATGTTGAACGTCTGGAACGTGAAGTTCCCGCCAAACTTCACGGAATGGCTGCCGATGACGTAGGTCAGGTGCGCCTGCGCATCGCGATTATCCTCGGCATCGTTGAAGAAGGACGCACGGTCCGGGCCAAGGCTCACCGAGTCGGTGATGTTGAAGCGAGGGAACAAGAGCGTCTTCGCGCGGTCCTTCAGGGACTGCGGAAAACCCAACTGGGTGAAGTCATAGCCGGCGCTGCGCGGATTCGTCTGGATGACACGCCGGGTGGTGCTGAGGCGGAACTGGCCGATCAGGTTCGGGCGGAAGGTCACGGTGTCGCTCAACACGCCGTAGAGCGAGTCCGTCCCGATGCTGCCCTGCTGGCCGTTCGTCCCTTCGCCGGGGAAGCCGGCGTTGATGCCTGGCGTGAACTGCTCGTTATCCTGCACACCGGCCGTGAAGAAGAGGCGGTGTTTCGAGCCGAGATTGTGATCTAGGCGCAAGAAGAACTTGGTGGTATCGTTGCGGCGCGAGTTGTTGAAGACGAAGTTCTGCACGATGGAGTTGCGGTTGGGAAGCGGGATGAGCTTGAGGACGTTCTGTGTGATCGGCTCGAAGCGGCCCTGGGGAATGCGGTTGCCGGGAAACGCCGTGCGTGTGAACTGGCCGGGACGCGCCGGGTCCGGCATGGTCGAGTTCGGATCGAAGATGAGGATCTGGCGGCCGGCGTTGTTTACGGTGCTGGAGAAGTCGCCGACGCGTTCCAGTTCGGTGGGAACGGTCACCAGGATATTGTCCGGCGAGCGCTGCGGCACCTGTTCCCAATTGAAGAAGAAGAACGTTTTGTTGCGCCCATCGTAGAGCTTCGGGATGCGGATCGGCCCGCCGATAGCCGCGCCGTATTCATTGCGCCGGAACGGATTGCGGGGCAGTCCCACGCGGTTGCTGGTCCAGGAGTTGGCGTTGAGCTTGTCATTGCGGAAGAACTCGTAGAAAGCGCCGTGCCACTCGTTGGTGCCGGAGCGCGTGGCGACGGTCAGGACGCCTCCGCCGGAGCGGCCGAATTCGGCCGAGTATCCGTTGGTGTACACCTTGAACTCGGCGACGGTTTCGAGTGGAGGGGTGTAGGCGATGTCGTTTGTGGTGCTGTTGCGGGTTTCGGCGCCGTCGAGCAGAACCTCGCTCGTATTGGACCGTCCGCCGTTGATGATCGGCCCTGCTCCGGCGCCGCCTTTGGGCATGACTCCGGGAGCGAGCAGCACCAGACTGTAGGGGTTTCGTCCGAGCAGCGGCAGTTCGACGATCTGCTTCTGATCGATCGTATTGCCGAGAGATGCGGACTCCTGCTCGAGTTGCACCGCGGCTGCTTTCACGGTGATCTCCTGCTGCACACTGCCGGTCTTGAGGGTGAAGTTGACGGTCGCGGTGAGTCCCACGGTGAGACGGATATTGGAGACGCGGGAACGTTCGAAGCCTTGTTTTTCGACCGTCAATTCATATTCACCGGCCGGCAGAAACGGAATGCGGTAGATGCCGGTTTCATTGGACTCCGTCGCCGAGGAGACCTTCGTGCGAGTATTCGTCACCGTTACGGTTGCGTTCGGGACGACAGCGCCGGTGGCGTCGGACACCGTTCCCGTAACATTGGCCTGCTCGATCTGAGCGAAAGCGGCGGCCGCAGCGAGGCAGCCTAGCAAGAAGAGACGCATAAAGACCCCCTGTGGTCTGTACTAAACCGGTCCGATTATCTCTTTGGGCGCTTCAGGAAGTCAAGGCAGGCTAGCGGGTATGTCCTGCCGCCCGGTGGGTGCTGAGCAGGTCTTTCAATTTGCCGGCCAAATCGGGGTGCTGATCGAGCAGGTTCTTCTGTTCCGCCGGGTCGTTGACGAGGTTGTAGAGTTGGGGTTTCATTTCATCGCGACGGGTGGCCGGCACGCGCTCCATTGGCACCGCGGGCTGCCCCTCAATGTACTTCCAGGGGCCTTGGCGGATGGCGAAGTTTCCCTCGGCGCTGTGGGTGATGATGGAAGCGCGCAAGGGCCTGGCGCTTTTGCGGCCGAGAAAGGCGGGCAAGACATTGTGGCTGTCTTCGGCTCCCTGGGAAGCAGGGGGTAGCGCCGCGCCGGTGATTGCCGCGATAGTGGCGAGCATATCGACGAGGCTGATGGTTTCGCCGGATGTGGTTCCCGCCGGGGCCTGGCCCGGCCAGCGGATGAGAAACGGGACACGGAAGCCGCCTTCGTAGACGCTGTGTTTGCGCCCGCGCCAACTGCCGTTCACGCGCAGTCCGGCGCGGTAGGCTTCGGCTTCGGGGCGATCGCCTTCGGTGAGCAGCACGCCGCCGTTGTCGCTGGTGAAGATCAGGAGCGTGTCTTTGGTGAATCCCTTTTCATCGAGAGCCTTCAGGATGCGTCCCAGCGAGAGGTCGAGATCATGGATCCAATCGCCGGCAGGCCCCGCTCCGCTGGATCCTTTTGTAGCCTTGGAGGGCGTGGTGGGTTCATGCACGGCGACCGGAGTGAAATATAGAAAGAACGGACTGGCGGAGTCCTGGCGGGCCAGCCACTCCACTGCCTTGCCGGTGAGCACATCCATGACCGTGTCGTTGTCGCGCTGCGGGGCATCGATGCCGAGATAGGGGCGCCCGTAGTACGTCTTGCCGAACGGCGCCACCTTATTGGAGCGGAGGCCGAGAACGCGGTCGTTCTCGACGAAGACTCCGGTGGAGTCGCCATGATTCTGGGGCACCGAGAAATGATAGTCAAAGCCGATGTCGAGAGGTCCGGGACGCAGCGGCTGCGTGTAGTCTGTTTTTCCTTCGCCGTAGCCGAGGTGCCACTTGCCGATTGCGGCTGTGCGGTAGCCCTGCCCCTTCAGCAGCGAGGCCACGGTGACGCGCTCCGTCTCGATGTGGAGCGGGGATTGGATGCCGAGTACACCGCTTTTGAGAGAGGTTCGCCAGCAGTAACGGCCGGTGAGCAGCCCGTAGCGGGTGGGGGTACACACGGACGACGGGGTGTTGGCATCGGTGAAGCGGATACCCTCGCGGGCGATGCGATCCATGTTTGGAGTCTTCACATGGCGGGGACTGGAACCATAGCAGTTGGGGCTGCCGTAGCCGAAGTCGTCCGCAAGGATGAGGACGATGTTCGGGCGTGACGCGGCGGCGGAAGCGGAGGGGTCGGGCATTGCGCAACCGGCTGCCGCTGCCGCCAGAAAGGCTCTTCGATTCATCGGGGCATCTCCTCGCTGGGTTTGCTGTCTCCATGAAACATACGGGTAATTTCGCGGGCGATCCGCAGGTACCAGTCGCTGGGGAGGTTCTCGCCGTCGGCGTCGAGCGTGAGCCAGAATCCCTGGTCGGGCGCATCGCTGCGCTTCGCCGCCAGTTTGTACATCGCTGTCCCTTCGTTGACCTCGTCGAACATGGCGATCTTCAACATGCGCGCGCCCGCGGTCCTGGCATTCCACGCCTGGCGCCAGATGAACCTGCCTCCCAGGCGGGGCACCTTGTTGGGGGTATCTCCTTTTTTCAGGTTGGCCCATGAGAAGCCGGGGAAGACTACCGGCATGTACAACTGCTTGTTCTTTGCGGTCAACTGCAGGTCTGGCTGGATGTAGTCCGTCCTCCACGCGTCGGCGCTTTTGAGATCGCGATAACGGCCGACGGTCCACGGTTGGACGACATCCATCCTGGCGTATACTTTGCTCCAGCCCGGGTCGGGTTGGGCGTCGTGACTCAAGGTGCGCCAGCGCGCGGGTGTGCCTCCCATATAGGTGACGCGATACTTTTGTGGCGCTCCGGACTGAAACCAGAGAACGGTATCCATGGCCCGCTTGGGCTCTCGGGGAGGGTGGCGCTCGTCTTGGAGTCCCTGGCCCCAAACGGAAAGAACGGGCTTGCCGTTGTGGTGCAGGTAGTTGGGATGCGAGGTCACCTTCAACTCGTCGACGAGGTACTTCCAGTCTTCCTGCATGGCTTCGAGGTACTTGTCCGATGGGGAACCGGTGACGTCGTACTCGATGGCGAAGACGCGCCCATGTTCGCGTGCGGCCGCCATGATGTTTTTGAGCAGCACATCACCGGAGGGGCGCCGCCGCGGGATGGCGGTGACGAAACGTTGCGCGAGAACGCCATCGAGTCCGTACTCCTTCATCCAGCGAAAGTGGGCGCTGACTACCTTGGGATTCCATGCCGAGTAGACATAGGCCTGGCGCCCGGCGATGGTGAACCCGGGGATGGCGCAGAGATCGGCGCGATCGAACTCGGCCAGATCGGGGTACATGTCGATGGTGAGCGTGTCGGGCGCCGGGATGCCTCGCGCCCACGACCGCCAGTTATTCTCCGGAGCACCGTCTCCGGCACAGTTGAACCACCCCTGGTAGCCAAAGAGCACCTTGCCATCGAGGGTCTTTACATCGACTTGCGCGTGGGTTGCCGGAACCGCGGCGAGTGCGAGGAACGCTGTGCCGAGGCGTAATAGTCCGAGCG
>CALFYN010000371.1 GCA_937952345.1 uncultured Acidobacteriota bacterium | reverse complement strand
GCAGTCCATTTCCGTGACGATGTCGAACCGGACGGGCCGGTCGGCGGCACAGACGGTGACGCTGCGGTAAGGACAATACCGGTTCTGGATCAAGAAGAAAAGCTCCCCTGGCAGGCGATGCCAGGGGAGCTTTCTTCTTGACGATGCGTTTGTTCGGACTAGTCTTTCGCCTGAGCTACCGTGTTCTTGTTCGATCCGGTGGCTTCATCCCAGACTTGGGAGTTGTGGGCGGTACGCCAGTAACGGTCGCCCCACCAGCCATCGGGATTCTGCTGACCTTCGACTGAGGCAAATTTTCCGCTGCGCTCTTCCAAAGCCGGGAGGGCAGCGAGGGCAGTATCGACGTTCATCTCAATGGAGATGTTGTGACGCTGGCCCCGATCGTTGTTGAAGCCGATGTTGAAGATGCGCTTATCCTTCATTAGGCCGGGAACCTTGAGGATGCGCACCTGCTTGCGGTCAGCCACTTCGATGGTGGCGACGTTGTGGGCTGGGATGCTCCAGGAGTGTGTTCCGAAGTGGAAGCTGATCTTGCCCTTTTCGCTAAGATCGAGCTTGCCGTTGGTGAACTGCGGGATGGCAGCGACCGTGCCCCCGATGTACTGGCCTTCAAAGCCTTGCTTCATGTCGAGCTTGACGGGCTCAACCTTGTCGGCCGGCTTGCTTTCGGCTCCCGCGGGCTTGGAAGCGCTGGCATTCCTGGACTTCTTGAATGGGTTGGGGAATCCTGCGGGTGTAGCAACAGCCGCGGCGAGGATCAATCCGAAAACGAGTCGTCGGGTCATGGGTCTCCTTCTTGGAGAACCATCGGCGCGGGGCACATAGAACTTTAGACGATTTGGTTCTAGTTCACAAAGAAACGCGGTCGACCTGAACGTCGGATCGGGTAAACACCTCAGGAGACAGTTCGACGCCGAGGCCGGGGCCGGCGGGCAGCGGGATTTCGCCGCCGACGGCGGGAAGGGTATCGGGCACAATTCCGATGTACTCTTCGAGGTAATGTTTGCGGACCGATTCCAGAATGAACAGGTTGGGGATGTTGGCGGCAAGGTGCGCCGAGGCGTAATGGAGGATGGGGCCGCCGCAGTTGTGGGGGCAAACGGGGAGGTACCAGGCCTCGGCCATGGCGGCAATCTTCTTGGCTTCGGAGATGCCTCCGCACCAGCAGATGTCGGGCATGACGAAGCGCGCAGCGCGCTGTTCGAGCAGATCGCGGAACTGCCAGCGGGTCATGAGGCGTTCGGAGAGGCAAAGGGGGATGCGCGTGGATTCGGACAACTGGCGGTAGGCGGAGAGATTGTCCTGGGGCAGCATTTCCTCGAGCCAGAGTGGGGACAGTTCTTCGAGGTCGCGGGCAATGCGCTCGGCGGAGGGCAGGTTCCAGTAACCGTGGAATTCCATGGCCACCTCCATGCGGTCTCCGAAACGCTCTTTGATGAGGCGCAGGGGTTCGCGGGCCTGGCGCATCTGCTCTGCAGTGATGTAATTGCCGCGTGTGATCTTGGCGATGGGGTCGTAGGGCCAGATCTTCATCGCCTGAATGCCGCTGGCATAGAGGGATTCGGCGAGTTCGACGGGTTCCGTGAGAAAGCTGAAGTTGTCGTAACAGGTGTTGTAAGTGCGGATGGAGGGACGGGATGCTCCGCCGAGGAGTTGGTAGATGGGCTTGCCGGCGCTCTTGCCGGCGATGTCCCAGAGGGCGATATCGACGGCGGAGATGGCGCGGAGTTCGGCGCCCGCCCAGCCGCTGTAGGCGATGGCTTCGAACATGTCGGCCCACAGGCGATCGATTTGGGAGGGGTCGCGGCCCAGCAGGACAGGCGCGAGGCGGTGCAGCACCACAGCCTTTTCCGAAAGCGGATCGGGGTAGGTTTCGCCGAGTCCGGTGATGCCTTCATCGGTATGGATGCGGACCCAGAGCCATTGCACGGGGCCGGCATGGACGGTGATGCCGCGGGCAAGATGGACGGTTTCGATGGCGGTGATTTTCATGGGACGAGGAGGATCTTTCCGGTGCGTTCGCCTTTGCTCGCGTGAGCCAGGGCATCGTGGATGCGGCTGAGGGGGTAGGTGGTTTCGATATTGGCTTTGAGGGCGCCGGAGACAACTAGCGGGATGAGCTCGCCGTAGAGTTTGGCGCGCTCGTCTTTTGACATTTTGGCCATGGCGGCGGTGACCCAGAAGCCGCGGACGAGGATTCCCGAACCGATGAGGGCGGCAGGGGAGATGTGCACGCTCTTGCCGCTCATCATTCCGTAAGAGCAAAGTGTGCCGCCTGGAGCGAGGCAGGCGGTGAGGCGTGCGGAGGAGTCGCCGGCCACGGCATCGAGGGCCAGGTGGATAGGTGCGGCGCCGGTTGCGGCGGCGACACGTTTCGGCAGGTCGAGGCCATCAGTGAGGACAACATCAGCGCCGAGGTCGTGGAGGGGGCCGGCAAGCCCTTCGCGGCGGACGACGTTGACCGTGCGAATGCCATCGCGTTTGGCAAGTTGGATGATGTATTGGCCAACGGCGGAATTGGCGGCGTTCTGGATGATCCAATCGCCGAGTTGGAGGGGGACGATCGTGCGCAGCATCAGCAGGGCCGTGGCGGGATTGCCGATGGCCATGGCGTACTGAAGGGGGTCGCCGCCCGCGGGGAGGGCGACGAGGTGCTCGGCATCGAGGAGGTAGCGGTGCTGCCAGACACCGTCGTTGGGCATGAGAACAGGCGTGAGATCGCCGGGCTTAATGTGTTTGACGTGAGAGCCGACAGCGAGGACACGCCCGACTCCTTCCTTGCCGAGGGTTTTCGGAGCCTTGGTTTCGGCGGCGTACATGCCCATGATTGTGAGCAGGTCAGCCGGGTGGATGGGGCTGGCCACGAGTTCCACAAGGGCTTCGTTGACAGCAGGGGGGGCGGGGTCGGGGAGGTCTTCGAGACGGACCACGTCGGCGGGCGCACCGGGGCGCTCCATCATCACGCGCTTCATGTAGGATAGCCTAGCGGATTGGCGGGGAGCGTTGGTAGAGAGGAGACGGTAGACTGAACCATGGCTTCTCGAATCTGGGTAGGTTTCCTGTTTGGGCCGTTGTTGACGGGTGAAATCGATGCGGCGGATCGCGGCCGCATGCTCGCGGGGATGGATGCGCGGGCGGCGCATTTTGGGGAGGTTTCGCGGCAGATTTGGGAATTCGCGGAATTGGGGTATAAGGAACAACGTAGCGCCGGATTGTTGCGGGAGGAATTGCGAAAGGCGGGGTTTCGCATTCAGGAGAATATCGGCGGGATGCCGACTGCGTTTACGGCGGAATGGGGTAGCGGGAAGCCGGTGATCGGGATTCTGGGGGAATACGATGCGTTGCCGGGATTGTCGCAGGAGATCGCGCCGGAACGGAAGGCGCTGGTGAACGGGGGATCTGGGCACGGGTGCGGGCATAACCTGTTCGGCACGGCGTCGGCGTTCGCGGCGATCACAGTGAAGCAGTGGATGGAGGAGAAGAAGATCGCGGGGACGGTGCGATTCTACGGGTCGCCGGCGGAGGAGGGCGGAGGCGGGAAGATCTACATGATCCGCGCCGGTGTATTTCGGGATGTGGATGTGGTGTTGGATTGGCATCCGGGGACGGCGAATTCAGCCGGGCTGGGGAGTTCGCTGGCAAACATTAGCGGCAAGTTCCGTTTTTATGGAAAGGCATCGCATGCGGCGGGAAATCCGCATTTGGGGCGGTCGGCGCTGGATGCGCTGCTGTTGATGAGCCACGGAGTGGAATTGCTGCGGGAGCATGTGTCGGTGACAACGCGCATTCACTATGTGATCACGAAGGGCGGGGCGGCTCCGAACGTGGTGCCGGATTTCACCGAAGGGTATTTCTATGCGCGCAGCCCGAGTATGCCGGTGCTGGACAATGTGTGGGATCGCATTGTGAAATGCGGGCAGGCGGGCGCACTGGCCACGGAGACGCGGTTGGAGGTGGAACTGGTGAACAGCGTGTACAACAAACTTCCCAATGAGCCGATCTCGCGGGTCTTCTACAAGCATCTGCAGGCGCTGGGCGGTGTGCAATACAACGAGGAAGAGCGGCGATTCGCCGAGACGCTTCGCAAGTCGTTTGCGGCGGAGGATGGCGCGGAGTTGGGTTCGGAGGCGCAGGTGCTGCCGTTTGAAGCGGAACGGGCGAGCCCGGGTTCGACGGATGTTTCCGATGTGAGTTGGGTGGTGCCGACAGCGAGTTTCCGCACGGCCACGTTTGTGCCGGGGGCTCCGGGGCATAGCTGGCAGAACGTGGCGTGCGCGGGGTCAAGCATCGGGCGGAAGGGGATGGTGCTGGCGGCGAAGGTGCTGGCGCTGTCGGCGGCGGACCTGTTTACGATGCCGGCCGTGATCGTGGATGCGCGCAAGGATTTCGACAAGCGGCGGGCAGGGCATGAGTACCGCTCGCGGGTGCCGATGGACCAGAAGCCGCCGCTCACGTATCGGGATAATCCTTGAGAACAGCTTCGATCTTTTTGCGGATTGCGATGGCGAGAGTTGGGCTCTGGCCGCTGGTGGAAACGGCGACTTGAAGGTTGCCGCGGCGGATTCGCGACGGAACGAGAAAGGCGCATTCCTCGGGGGCATCGGCGACGTTGACGGGGATGCCCGCGGCATTGGCAGCTTCGGAGACCGAATGATTCACACGGCGATCATCGGTGGCGGCAAAGACGAGTGCCTGTCCGCGGATGTCGGAGCGGCGGAAACGGCGGGGGCGCACGGGAACGGGGAGGTGGGCGAAGTCCGTGTGGTGTGGAGGGCTGAC
>CALFYN010000370.1 GCA_937952345.1 uncultured Acidobacteriota bacterium | reverse complement strand
CTGTTTCATCACGACCCATCGCATACGGACGATCAGTTGCGGGTGATTGAGGAGGAAGCGCGCAAGGAGTTTTCCGGCGCCGAGGCTGCTCGCGAGGGCGGCGTCATTACGCTGTAGTAGCGTTACGGGCGCGGTTGGCGAAGAACATTTCGAGGTCGCGGCCGTCTTTGGTGCGGACAGGTCCTCGGGGTTCGCATTCAATGTGGTCTTTGACGAGGGCAAAGGTGCGGGCGGAGAGGTTGACGCGATCGGGAGCGCCACTGGATTCCATACGGGAGGCGAGGTTGACGGTATCGCCCCAAATGTCGAAGGCGAACTTCCGGACGCCGACAACTCCGGCGACGACGGGGCCGGAGTGGAGGCCGACGCGCAAGCGCCAGGGCATGCCGCCTTCCCGCTGGGCGAGAGCTTTTGAGGATTCGAGGATTTCGAGAGCAGCCATGACGGCATCGACGGCGTGGGTGGGGCGCGGATCGGGAAGGCCGGAAACGAACATATAGGCATCGCCGATGGTCTTGAGCTTTTCGAGGCCGTATTTGGCAATGATTCGATCGAATTCGGTGAAGTATTCGTGGAGGCAAGCCACCAGTTGTTGCGCTTCGAGGGTTTCGCTGGACACGGTGAATCCGGCGAAATCGGTGAAGCAGACGGTGACATCGTCGAAGTGCATGGGGGTGACGGCGCCGGTGGAACGGAGTTCGGCGGCGACCGGCGCGGGGAGGATGTTGAGGAGAAGGGATTCGGTTTTGGCTTCCTGTTCCTGGATCTGGTCACGCTGGCGGCGGATTTCCTCGGTGCGTTCGTGGACGATCACTTCGAGTTTCTGATTCTGTGCCTGGAGTTGGCGGAGGCGCCAGCGGAGGATGGTGTAGATCAAGGCGGCGGCGGCGATGACATAAAGCGAATATGCCCACCAGCGGCGATACCACGGCGGAAGGATGCGCAGGGAGTATGCGGCTTCGGCGCTGGTTTGGCCGAAGGGGTCGCGGGCGCGGACGCGGAGGCGGTAGTTGCCCTCCCAGAGGTTGCTGAGGTCTTTCCAGGACTCGGTGGTCCAGGCGGACCAGGTGTTGGACGCGCCTTCGAGCAGGACTTGATATTCGACGCGTTGCGGGGCGATGGGGAACGGGGCGGCGAATTCGACGCGCAGGTTGTTGCGTTCGTAATCGAGTTGGCGGGTTGTGGCGGGGCCGGAACCTCCGAATAAGGGCTCGCGTTCGTCTCCGGCGATGACGCGCCGGACCATGGCGGTGAGGGGTGGAAGGTCGCGGAGTGGCTGTTCGAGGCGAGCCAGACGTCCATCCGGGGCGGCGGCCCACACGACATCGCCGGGATCGGAATGCATGGCGTAGAACTCATCGAGGCCGGCGGGAAGCAAGGGCATGGGGCGCCAGCGGCGCTCGCTTGCGGAAGAGGGGGAGAGTGCGCCGTGGTAGCCAAAGCCGCTGATCCAGAGATTGCGGGCGGCATCCTCGCGCATGAGAAGGACCCCGCGATCGCCACCGGCGAAGGATGCGCCGAAGGAGGAATCGGGGATGAAGCGGCGCTGGGCGGGTTGAAACTGGACGAGGCCCTTTTCGGTGGCGAAGACCAGTTTGCCAGCGATGCGGAAGACATCGGTCCAGCCTTGGGGCAACCCCTCGTTTGCGCCGAAGCGTTCGACTTTGGGCGGAGCGACAGAGAAGTCGGCGCGCAGGATGGCATTTCGCGTGGTGATCCAGACCTTGCCATCGTCAGCCTCCATGGCGGTGCGGAATTCCTCGCCCGAGGAGAGCAGTTCGGCGGTCTTATCCCACTTCGTATCTTTGCCTCGCAGTTGAAAGACGCCTGCGCGGCCGGCCACGTAGAGGAGACCTTCGTCTCGGGGCGAGACACTGACGTTGTAGACGACATCGGTGGTGAAGACCGGGGCAGGCTTGCCTTGGCCTACGCGAAACAAACGGCGCTGGGTGCCCACCCAAAGTGCATCGTTACGCGGCATGAGTACGAAAACGGCATCGACGATGCCTTCGACGGCTTCAAAGCCGGCCGGTTCCGCGAGGGCGGCGGGTTTGAGCCGGAACAAGCCGCTGGATGTACCGGCGTAGAGGGTACCGTTCCAGCGGGCCACGGCGAAGACGGAACCACGCAGGCCGCTGCGTTCGTCGAATTCGGATACGGTGGGATCGAAGCGGGCGATGCCGTTGCCGGTGGCGAGCCAGACGCCGCCATAGCGGTCGGACGTGAGAGCGGCGATGTAGTCACTGGGGAGGCCGGATTCCTTGGTGAGGATGCGCTCGAGTTTGCCGTCGGGCTGGAGAAGCAGCAGTCCACCGCGGGTTGTGCCGAGGGCGATGGCGCCTCCCGGGAGTTGGAGTGCGGAGTAGATGGCATTGCGGGCCAGCAGAGGGTCGGCTTCGGTGGGAAGATCGGCGAATCCATCGAGTGTCTGGCGGACGAGGCGGTTGGCAGTGATGAGGAAGGCGCCGCGTTGGTCGCGGAAGGCGGCACGGATGTCCTGGTCCTTGAACCGTTCCCCGCCTGGGACAGGGCGCAGTTCGTCCCCGGCAAGACGGTGCAGCCCGACGCCTCTGACAACTATGTGTACGGATCCATCGAGGAGGAAGGCGCGGCGAAAATCAGAAACGCCCTTCCATGTTTTGACTCCGGATTGGGCGTGCCAGCGGATGAGCCGTTCGGGAGCACTGAAATAGACGCTGTCTCCATCGACGACGATGCTGCCGACATTGCCGAAGCGGCGCTCCTGGGGCGGCAGTTGATCGACGATGGAGACGAACCGAAGGGTGCCGTTTTCGCCGGCCGCGAGGTAACCGGCCTGGCCCTGACCACCGACGAAGACGCGTCCGGCGGAGTTGACGGCGAGGGATCGGACAGCGCTTGCCGCGGGCAAGGCCATGCGGCGCCAGCGAAGGCCATCAAACTCCAGCAGGCCCTCATTGTTGCCGAAGTAGAGGACGCCGCGCTTGTCTTCGATGACAGCCCAATTTTGGGGAGAAGCGCCGTAGGATTTCGATTCGTATTTCTGAAAGAGGAAGAGGCCCGATTCGCGGTGTAGCTCAGCCCTGGCGCATGGCAACAGCGAGCCAATGGCGATGGCGATGCAGGGGAAGACAACGGAGCGCAAGCCTACAGTATGCTCACTGTGGCTGCGATTTGGCAAATGAACGATAGGTTACGATGAGCGCTTTCGACGTGCGGCCGCCAGACCGGCGAGAAGCGCTCCCGCCAGCATATAGAAGGTGGCTGGTTCGGGGGTGAGGATGTTATCCGATAGAATGCCTTCCAATCCGGTGACGGTGCCTTCGAGTTCGATGATCATGAGCACGGAAACGAAGGTGGCGGGAGTGGGATAGAGCAGAGAGTCGGAAAGGTTATCGGGTGTGACCGTGAGCGAGTATGGCGTCGTGTTGCCGACGGAGCAGACGTAGGTTGCCGGATTGTTGATGTCGCCGAAGACGAGCAGGTTGTCGGCGCAACTGTACTTGGTCACGGTGATTCCGCCTTGCGGTGGGTCCAGTGTGAGTTCATCGCCGGCGAGGATGGGGGCAGGATCGACGATGTAGGCAATGGCGTAGCGTTCCAACACGGGAAAGAAGCCATTGAAGAGAGGTGTGAAGAAGTTAAAGCCGTCGACCCCGTTCGGGGTCACCGAGATATCGGCGGCGGTGATGGAACCGGCGGCGGTGGTCTTCTGGAACGCGAAGGCCTGAAAGATCAATTCGCCCTGTGTGCAGGGGTTGAGGATGTTGAAGGTTGCCTGGTAGTAGGCGAGGTCGTTGGTTGGGCAGGCGACGGGGGCTGCCTCCACGGGGCTAACGATGGAAAACAACACAAGCACCGCGAGCCCGAATGGGGCTTTTGTGGAGAGCATAAGCCGTTAGTCTAGGGGAGTCCGTGCTTGGGATGAATCCCACGTTGGTAATGGAGTACGAACATTTGGTAATGGGACTGCGATGCATGTTTGGTCCTATTTGGCGCGGAAGCGTGAGGCATGGTATTGTCACGCATTGGGCGCGGCAACAGTGCGGCATGCAAAGATGTCCGGGATTCATGAACTTGTCACAACCGCCATGCGAGCGGGCGAGCAATTGGACGCGGAGAGACTTG
>CALFYN010000369.1 GCA_937952345.1 uncultured Acidobacteriota bacterium | reverse complement strand
TGCGGCTGGTGGCGGCGGAGCGCCGGGATGCCGTGGGAGCGGCGCTGGAACCGGCCATCTCACGGCTGACGGCGTTCGCGGACCTGCAGCGGCAGCGGGCAACGGGGACGATGGGACTGCGGACGCAAGCCGAGGCGGCGCGGATGATTGTGAAGCGGAAGCGGTTCGGGTCCATCCCGCTCGATGATCTGCCGCGCAGCGAGTGGGAGGGCTATCCGTCGGGGGCATGGGCTTCCATTCCGACGCTGGTGCTGTATTGGTGCGACGGGAAGCGCACGCTGGCGGAAGTGGCGCGGCTCACGCAGATGGAACTGGGCGCGACGAATTTCGATTTTGTGGGCTATTTCCGGTTTTTAGCGAAACACGGGTACGTGGAGATTGCGGCGGCGCGCTGATCAGGAGATTTTGCCGGTTTTCCAGTCCCAACTCATGCGGCGGCCCTGGCGGTAAGAGAGGTTGGCGAGGTGGGCGGCGCCGGCGGCAGCGGCTCCGTGCCACGGCCCTTCACCGCTGGGCTTATTCTCACGAATCGACTTGAGGAACATTTCCTGATGGGATGTGCCGCGCTCCATGGTGACCTCTTTGGGTGCGGGCGGGGCAGGCCGCTGGGGTGCGCCCTTGGAGGCGAAATAGGCTTCGCGCATGGCTTTGGGCCAGGCGTTGGTGGCGTAGCGCTGCACGTCCCCGTAGTCGGGCTCGCGATGGTGGATGAGCGACCCGCGGGAGTTCATCTGGAGGGTGCCTTCGCTGCCGAAGATCATGACGCCCTGGTTGCCGTAGGAATTGCCGAGGTTGACGCTGATATTGGCTAAAAAGCCGCCGTAATCGAAGACGGATTCCATTAAATCGGGAACGGTGCGGCCGTCGTTCCAGCGGTAGATGCCGCCCTGGGAGACGACGGACTTGGGGGCTTCGACATCGAGGGCCTGGTGGAGCATGGTGAGCAGGTGCACAAAGAGGTCAGTGGCGACGCCGCCGGAGTATTCCCACCAGCAGCGCCAGCGGAAGAAGACCTTGGGATCGAAGGCGCGTTGCGGGGCGGGCCCAAGGAAGCGCGGCCAGTCGATGGTTTGCGGGGAGGCATCGGGCGGGATGGCGTAGACCCATGCGCCTTCGGCGTTATTGCGCCGGGTATCCATGCGGATCTGGTTGACCTTGCCGATGGCTCCGGATTTGATGAGTTCGCGCGCCTTTTGGGTGAGGGCGGCGGTGCCGGCGCCGCTGCCGATTTGCATGATTTTGCCCGAGGCGTCGGCGGCCTTGGCGACTTCGATGCACTGCTCGATGCTCCAGCACATGGGCTTTTCGAGGTAGACGTGCTTGCCGGCGGCGAGGGCTTCGAGGGCCATCTGCTTGTGCCAGTGGTCGGGGGTGGCGATGACCACGACGTCGACGTCCTTGCGGCCGATGACCTTTGTGTAGTCGCGGGTGGTTTCAATGGCTCCGCCGGTGACTTCCTTGGCGCGGGCGTGGTGGCCGTCGTAGATGTCGGCGGCGATGAGGGGCTTGACGCCGGAGAGTTTTTGGAACTCCTCGAGCAGGTACATGCCGCGGATGCCGATGCCGATGAAACCAAAGCCGAGCGACTCATTGGCGGCCATCGCTTTTTGCACCCCGGAGGTTTGCACAAAGTTGTAGGCGACGGCGGCCGAGCCGGCCTTGGTGAATGAGCGGCGGGTGGTGGACATGGCTCCTATTATGCCTCAGCGCGACGGGTGGGGCGGATTCATTGGGTTGTCATCAAGGTTATGGAAAAATGATCGAATTTTTATCCAATTGTTGCAGAGGGCTGATGAAATGACGACTTGGCCGGGACAGGCATCGAATGCACGGCCCGGCGAAACAAGGGGAGCCAAAGACACATGAGCGAAACACTGGGAAACATACTGGAACGGCGGTTCGCCCGCCGGCAAATGTTTGGAGGGCTGGCGAAGGCGCTGCCACTGGCGGCGTTCGCAACGCATATGCGCGGTGAAGAGACCGGCGCGGAGGCAGCGGGCAAGGATGCGGAGCGGGAAGCCGTGCGCGACTTCCGGCTGCAGTTTTCTTCAGTGGCCGCGAACTCGCGCGATGCCGTGACGCTGGCTTCGGGCTACAAGCACAGCGTGTTGCTGAAGTGGGGAGACGCGATCGTTGCCGGCGCGCCTGCTTTCGACGCGGCGAATCAGTCGGCGGCGAAGCAGGAACAGCAGTTCGGCTACAACTGCGACTGGATGGATTTCTTTCCGCTGCCGAGCCACGATTCGACCACGAGCCGCCACGGCATCCTGGTTGTGAACAATGAATATACGAACCCGGAACTGATGTTCAAGAATTACGGTGGGTTCAACAACCAGACGCGCGAGCAAACGGAGATTGAACTGGCGGCACACGGACTGAGCATTGTGGAAGTGATGCGCGATGGGAGCGGCAACTGGCGGTGGATCAAGGATTCCTCGTATAACCGGCGCATTTCGGCACTTTCGACGCCGATGACGGTGACGGGTCCGGCGGCGGGTTCGCGGTGGCTGCAGACGGCGAATGATCTCACGGGGACTTTTGTTATCGGGACGCTGAACAATTGCGCGGGCGGGAAGACGCCGTGGGGCACGGCTCTGTCGGGAGAAGAGAACTTCCACCAGTATTTTTCCAATGCCGGTTCGTTGCCGGATGGACCGCTGAAGACGATGCACGCACGCTACGGGTTGCCGGCCGGGAACGGGGAATATCCGTGGGCGCGGCACATCGAGCGTTTCGATATCGCCAAGCATCCGAACGAGGCGAACCGCTTCGGATGGGTGGTGGAGTTCGATCCGTACGATCCGACGTCGCGGCCGAAGAAGCGCACGGCGCTGGGGCGGTTCCGGCACGAGGGCGTGGCGGTGCAGGTGGCGCGGAACGGCCGGCTGGCGGGATACATGGGCGATGACGAGCGCTTTCAGTTCATGTACAAGTACGTGAGCAACGGCACGTACAACGCGTTCAATCGCGCGGCCAACGATAAGCTGCTGGATGAAGGCGTGCTGTACGTGGCGCGGCTGGATGACAGCGGCGCGGGCGAGTGGCTGCCACTGGTGTACGGGCAAGGGCCGCTGACGGCGGCGAACGGATTCACGAGCCAGGCGGACGTGCTGGTGAATACGCGCACGGCCGCGGCGTTGCTGGGCGCGACGCAGATGGACCGTCCGGAAGACATTGAAGCGAATCCGGTGAACGGGAAGGTGTACGTGGCGCTGACGAACAACACGCAGCGCACGGACCGGCAGGTGAACAAGGCGAATCCGCGCGCGGTGAATCGCTACGGTCACATTCTGGAGATCACCGAGGACGATGGGGATCACACGAGCACGAAGTTCACGTGGGAGGTGTTTTTGCTGTGCGGGGACGGGAAGAACTCGTCGCATGGGACATTCTTCGCGGGCTTCGACCCGGCGCAGGTGGCGGCGCTGGCGAATCCGGACAATCTGGCTTTCGATAACAAGGGGAACCTGTGGATTTCGACGGACGGGCAGCCGGGAACGCTGCGCATCAACGATGGGATTTATGCGGTGGCGACGGAGGGTCCGGAGCGCGGCAATGTGAAGCAGTTGGTGAGCCTGGTGCGGGGCGCGGAGGCGGCGAGCCTGGTGATGAACCCGGACAATACGGCTCTGTTCGTTACCGTGCAGCATCCCGGGGAAGGCGGGCGCTGGACGGACAACGCGGCGGATTCGATCAGCACGTTCCCGGATAACGGGCTTCCGGTGAAGCCGGCGGTGATTGTGGTGACGAAGTCGGCGGGGAATCCGGTGATCGGAAGCTGAGGAAAGAAGTACGTTTGACACGAAGGGGCCAGACGCGGGCTGGCCCCCCGTTTGCCAGGCCGGAGCTAGAAGGGCCAGTGGTGCAGGCCCAGGATGCCGGCGGCGGTGAGTTTTTTGACTTCGCGATCGATGGTAGTGATGCGCTGCTGGTAGACGGCCTGTCCGATCTGGAGCAGGTTGCGGTAGGCCCTTTCGTCGTCGCCGGAGGTGTTGAGGGCGGCGAGGATGTCCTGGCTGGAGCCGCGTCCCTGATGGCGGATGTCGGCCACTACGAGGCAGACTTTGTCGAGGCGGCCTTCGAGGCTGTAGCGCCGGGCGTAGCTTTTCATGGCCGTCTGGAAATGCTCGATGCCGGTTTCGACTTGCAGGGCGCGGTGGCTGGCTTCGTTTTCCGACCAGTGGATGAATTTGGCGGCGTTGATGACTTCGGCGGATTCGACATCGCGGAGGCTGGGATTAAGGTAGGTCATCAGGTCGCGCGTGGAGGCGTCGGATTCGAGAGTGACGGGGCCGAGGGGAGTGTCGCGGGCGATGCGGCCTTCGTGGAGCAGGAGGTCGGGGAAGTAGTCGGTGGCTTCGGGCAGGGCGAGGAGGCGGCGGAAGAAACGGACGAAATCGCCGTTGGGGACGTGGGCGGCGTATTGGAGGAAGGTGAAGGTGAAGAAGGCGCGGTCATAGGTGTTGAGGCAGTTGAAGGCGCCGTTCGATTCGGCCTTCGCGGTGGGGAGGATGAAGTGGGCCCAGAAGCCGTGCGTGGCGACGTGATCGGCGGGATCGTACTTCACGCCGGGGGTGCGGATGTTGGAAAGGCCGACGGTGGGTTCGGCCTTGCCGTATTTGACGCGGCGGCCGACTTCGAATTTCGGGCCATTGTCGAGCGAGGCTTTGTAAACGCCGTTGGTTTCGGTGAAGGTAACGATTTTTCCCGGCATTATTCAATGATAGGGATTTGCGGGGCGGTGGTGCGGGGCAGGCGGCCGGTGAGGCGGGGATCGGGGGCGATCTCGACGGCGCGCTTGTAGGCGGTGAATCCGGCCTTGCGGTAGAAGCCGAGGGCTTGCGGGGAATCGAGGGTACAGGTGTGGAGCCAGAAACGTTGCGGGCCGAAGGAGAAGGCGTGGCGGATGGCGTATTCGATGAGATAGCGGCCCGCTCCTTTGCCGATCATGGTGGGGGCGAGGCCGAAGAAGGTGAGCTCGATGTCGGGGAACTTGCGGCGGTCGATTTCGAGGAGGCCTTGGGGCTCGGCGTTGTGATCGAGGAAGAAGACGTCGACATCGGGGTGATGGAGGATGGCGGTGAGCTGGGTTTCGGGGATGATGAGGCGGCTGAACCAGAGCCAGGGTTCGCCGACGGCGCGGAAGACAGTGCGGTATTCGGCGGCGGAGGGCTGATGGAGCTTGCGAATGGCGATGCCTTCGGGGCAGGGAGAAAGCAGAGGCGGCGGGTGACGCATCTCGAGATACGTCACAACCGCCGCGATGTGGCCTGGGGGTACGTCGTGATAGCCTGCTTCGATCATGATTGGCAAATGCCGGCCAGGGGGCCGGCCGCGGGACGGGGGTCCCGCCCCACAATATCTAAAAGACGAATCGTAGCGCGAACTGGATCTCGCGTGCGGGCTGCGAGAGCGAGGTGATGGTGCCGAAGGCTCCCGAGGAGCGGTTGGCGTTGGGTGTGCCGAAGTTGGTTTTGTTGAGCAGATTGAAGGCTTCCATGCGGAATTCGAAGCGTTTGAATTCGGAGATGCCGAAGTCTTTGTGGAGGCCGAAGTTCATCTGCGCGTAGCCGGGGCCGCGGATGGCGTTGCGGCCGGCGTTGCCGAAGGGCTGCGACGGATCGGTGGGCAGCAGCACGGCGGCGGGGTTGAGCCAGCGCTCGGCGCGGCGTTCGCCTTCGGGCATGCGCGGATCGCCGATGATGTTGGGGCGGTAGGTGGGCGCGCCGCTGACCTGGAATTGCGAAGACGGGCTGTAGCTGAGGTTGATGGGCGTGCCGGAGGCGAGGAAATTGATGACCGCCACGCGCCAGCCGCCGAGGGTGTAGCGGAGGGCTCCACTGCCGGTTTGGAAGGGCACATCGAAGAGCACAGTGGTGGTGTTGTTGAATTTCTGATCGTAACCGGAGAGGCCGCGTTCATTGGCGAGGTTGCGGTAGTTGACGCGGGAGTTGTCGCCGTTCTGGGCTTCGAGGTGGCCGGAGGCGTTGTCGATGCCCTTGGCCCAGGTGAAGCTGTTGAGGAAGTAGAAGCCGCCGGAGAAGCGGCGCTCGACCTTCGCCTGGAAGGCGTGGTAGTTGAGGAAGCCTCCGTTGAAGGCGTTCTGGATGTAGCCGAAGGATTGGATGGGGCGGCGCGCCTGCAGGGTGAGGTTCTGATTGGGCGCGTTGGGCACAGCCTGGTTGTAGTCGCCGAGGATCATCAACTGGACGCTGCGGTTGCCGACGTAGGCGACATCGAGCACGAAGCTGCGGGCGATTTCGCGCTGGATGGTGAAGTGCCAGCTCTGCGTGTAGCCGGTGGGCAGATTGAAGGGGATCATGTTGGTGCGCACGCCGAGCGGGCGAATATTGGCGATGTTGAGGAAATTGTCGGGGTAGCCCTGTTCGAAGGGACGGAAGCAGGAGAAGGCGCTTTGGGTGCGGCTGGTGCACAATTGCTGGCCGGAGCCCGAAACAGTGGGCGCCAATTGATCGACGATGGGGTTGAGGATGAATGGCAGGTTGTAGGCGAGGATGTTTTCGCCACCCATGCGGTTGAAGTGGATATAGCTCAATCCGTAGGCGCTGCGGATGACGGTCTTCGGCGTAACGGAGTAGGCGAGGCCGATGCGCGGAGCCCAGTTGGTCTTATCCTGCCGGACGAGTGCGCGGTCGAAGATGCCGCCGTCCTTGGCTTGCACGAGCGCCACGGCGACGGGATCGAAGTTCGACAGGCGGTTCTGCTTTTCCCACTGCGGGGTGGCGAGTTCGTAGCGCACGCCGAGGTTGAGGGTGAGCTTGCGGTTCACCTTGAAGTCGTCCTGCAGGTAGAGGAAGTGCATCTGCTGGCGGTAGTCGACGATGGTGGCGGTGTTGAGCTGATAGTTGGAGCGGGCACCGTAGAGGAAGTCGGAGAGGAACTGGACATCGTTGGTGGGGCTGCCGGGAACACGCGAGAAGCGGCCGGAGTAGTTGCTGCTGCCGTATTTGGGATTGAAATCGTCGATGTTGGTGGTGATGTCCTGGAACTCGTAGCCCATTTTGAGGCTGTGGCGGCCAGCGATTTTGGTGAAGTTGAATTTGGGATTGATGACGAACGGGTTCTGGAACTGCGGGTTGCTCGATTGCACGCCGAGTTGGGAGAAGCCGTTGATGCTCTGGGCGCTGATGCCGCCGGTGAAACGTTTGTCATTGGGAATGTTTGGAATGCCGAAGCGCTCGCCGACCGATTGGGTGCCGACGAAGATGGGGAATTTGCCGCCTTCGGTCTGGGACACGCCCATGCGGAATTCCATGAGCGAGGAGGGGGAGACGGTGTAGGTGGCGCCGAAGGCCCACTGCCAGTTCATGACGCGGACGTTGCCGTTGGCGTTGCCGCCGGAGAGTCCGGGGATGGCGGGCGGCTCAAAGTTGTTCATGAGGCGGTGGCTGTAGCGGACGAAGCCCTGGAGTTTGGAACTGGCGTAGTGATCGTAGCGGATGTCGCCTTTGTCGGACTGGCTGGTGCCGGCGGGTTCGGATTGGAAATTGTTGGCGACGCCGGGGCGGTTGGGGGCGGGGAGGTCGTTGAGCACTTCGCGGGCGAAGCGGGTGATGTCGCGCGCGGGCACGATGCCGTTGTTGAATACTTCGCCGGTGTAGGGATTCATGATGGGCGAGCCGAGAATGCCCTGGCGCATGTCCATGGTGGGGAGCGTGGCGAAGGCGACAGCGCGCTGGGTGCGGCGGAAGCCTTCGTAATCGGCGAAGAAGAACGCTTTTTCCTTTTTAATGGGGCCGCCGATGGCGCCGCCGAATTGATTCTGGATGAGGACGGGCTTGCGGTTCTGGACAGGCTTGAAGAAGCCGGTGGCGTTCAACGAGGTGTTGCGCAGGTATTCCCATACCGAGCCGTGGAAGGCATTGGTGCCGCTGCGGATGGAGGCGTTGATGACGGCGCCGCCGGCGCGGCCGAATTCGGCGGAGAAGTTATTGGTTTCGAGGCGGAACTCCTGCATGGCGTCAGGCGTGATCTGGACGACCTGATTGGAGAAGCCCTGGTTGGAGGTGCCGTAGGAGTTGTTGTCGACGCCATCGACGACGAAGTTGTTTTGCGAGCTGCGCATGCCGTTGACGTTGAACGATGCATCGCGCGAGTTGGCAATGCCGGAGCGGCGCACGCCGGGAGCGAGCAGGGCGAGGTCGGCATAGGCACGGCCGTTGAGGGGGAGATTGACTACCTGCTGGGTGCCGATGACAGTGCCGCGGGAACTGGATTCGGTTTCGAGGGCGGTGATCTGTGCTCCGACGGTGACGGTTTCGGTGGTGGCTCCGATTTCGAGTTGGAGATCGACGCGCTGGCGGGCGTTGACGGTGACGTTGACGGAGTCGGCGACGGCGGTTTTGAAGCCTTGCGCTTCGGCGCTGACGCGGTAGGCGCCGGCTTTGATGGTGAGGAACTGATAGTTGCCTTCGCCGTCGGTGTTGGTGGTGGCGCGGACGCCGGTGGCGAGGCTGGTGAGTGTGACTTTGGCGCCGGAGATGGCCAGGCCGCTGGGATCGCGGACGAGGCCGAGTAAGGTGGCGGTGTCAAACTGCGCGTGCAGTGACAAGCTGGCGAGCGCGGCCAACAATATGGTGCGAAGCATCTGGAAATAACCCCTTGGAGAGTGAATCGAACAATGGGGCTATTATAGCTGGTGGATTGTTGCAGGGTGGGTATCGGGGGATGAAGATTGCGTGACATTGCTTACGGAGGCTGTGGGGCTTGCGGAAGGAAGTTCCCGGGTGGTATGAATTACAGACTTGCGCGAGTTGGTTGCTTGGGGTGGAGGTGTAGATTTTTCAATGAGTTAGGATTTGGCGACGAGATTGCATTAAGAGCGTGACAAGAGGAGCCAAGGAACATGAAAAAAGATAAGAAGATCTATACCGCGGCGTTGTTGGCTGCAATGACATTGGGAATCGGGTGTAGTGGATCGAAGCCGGAAACGGAAGTGGCGGCGAATGCCGTTGCTCCGGCGGCGGAGCCCGCGCAGGGAACCGCTCCGGGTGGGGCCGCGAACGAACGGACTGCTCCGGTGGCTGTGGCGAAGCCAGCGCCCAAACGGGTGGCGCCGCCTCCGCCTGTGGTTTTGGAAGCGGGGACTACCTTGAAGGTGCGGAGTACGACGACGTTGTCCACGAAGAGCAACGCTGCCGGCGATGCGTTCCATGGATCGCTGGAAGCGCCGCTGACGGTGAATGGAAAAGTAGTGGCGGACAAGGGTGCGAAGGTGCAGGGTGTGGTGGCGACTGCCGATCCGGGCGGGCGCGTGAAGGGGGTGGCGAGCATTTCGGTGCGGCTGACCTCGATTGAGACGGAGAAAGGCATGGTGAGCGTGCAGACGAGCACCGTGGGCCGGGAGGCGAAGAGCACGAAGCGCAATGACGCGATCAAGGTGGGGGTTGGGAGCGGCATCGGGGCGGCGATTGGCGCGATTGCCGGAGGAGGGCGCGGTGCGGCGATTGGCGCCGGGGCCGGTGCGGGCGCGGGCACGGGAGTGGTGCTGGCGACGCGCGGGGAGCCCGCGGTGCTGCCGGCGGAAACGGTGATGACGTTCCGGCTGACGGATTCGGTGGAGGTGAAGTAAAGCGAGGACTGGGCGGAGTCACCGGCCAGGATACAGAAGGCGGCCCGGAATGAGTGTTCCGGGCCGCTTTTTCTCTTTCGCTGGTGGTAATTCAATTGCACCACCTGCGGGAGGAGGTTCCTGATGAGCGCCGGAACTACCGCCGCGCACACCTTCTGTACCCTTACGATCCGGCAGTTGGACCAACTGCTTTTGCACCTTCAAAAAGAAGGCTATCTGACTATCGGCCCGACAGTTGGCGATGGGGCGATTGTCTATGACGAAGTGCAGTCGACGAAAGATCTGCCTCGTGGATATACCGACGAACAGGAGGCGGGGCAATACCGGTTGCGCGAGAATGCGCAGGGTTATTTCGCCTACATTACCGCGGTTCAGTCGGCAAAGCAATATTTGCATCCCCCGCGGCAGCATTTATGGGAAGCGGTGAAAGATTCGGAAGGCTTTCACATTCTTCCAAATCCGCCTTCGAATGCACGTTATGCGTTGTTGGGATTGCGGCCGTGCGAGCTGCGGGCCATCGAAATCCAGGACAAGGTGTTTCTGGGCGGCCCGTTCGTCTCGCAGCACTACAAGGCGCTGCGGGAGGCCGCGTTTCTGATTGTGGCGCAGTGCACGCGGGCCGGGGGGACGTGCTTCTGCCAGTCGATGGGGACGGGGCCCACGGCGGAGAAGGGGTTTGACCTGGCGCTGACGGAGCTGGCTGAGGAGGAATGTTTCGTGGTGGAGGCGGGCAGCGCGCGGGGGAGCGCTGTGCTGGAGGCGATCGGGTGCGAGGCGGCGCCCGCGGAGATGATCGCGAAGGCGGAGGCGCGGCAGGCCGAGGCGGCGCAGCAAATGGGGCGGCAATTGGACGCACAGAATCTGGCGGAGCACCTGTCCCACTCCTATTCGAGCGGGCGGTGGGAGCAGATTGCGCGGCGATGCCTGAGCTGCGGCAATTGCACCATGGTGTGCCCCACCTGCTTCTGCACGAACGTGGAAGACACGGCCAGCCTGACGGGCGAACATGCGGGGCGCTGGCAGCGCTGGGATTCGTGCTTCACGAGCGAGCTTTCCTATATTCACGGCGGCGTCGTCCGCAAATCGACAGCCTCGCGCTACCGGCAATGGCTGTTGCACAAGCTGTGCACGTGGCACGAGCAGTTCGGGGAATCGGGCTGCGTGGGTTGCGGACGCTGCATTACGTGGTGTCCGGTTGGCATTGACATTACCGAAGAGGCGCAAGCCTTGCGGCAGGCGCATTGATTGGGAGAAAGCGACAGGAGAGACACATGGATACTTTGCAACGCATCCTGACGTCGCACCCCTTTTTCGAGGGAATGTGGGCGGATCACTTGCAGATCATCACCGGTTGCGCCAGCAACGTGCGCTTCGAGGAGGGCGACTACATCTTCCGCCAGGGCGAGGAAGCGAATCATTTCTTCCTGATCCGGCAGGGGAAGGTGTCGAAGGAGATCAGCCCGCCGCAATCGGAGCCGCTGATCGTGCAGACGCTCGAGGAGGGAGACATTCTCGGGTGGAGCTGGCTGGTGCCGCCCTATCAGTGGAAGTACGACGCGCGGGCGACGACGATGACGCGGGCGATCGCGCTCGATGGGGCGTGCTTGCGCAACAAGTGCGAGCATGACCGCGAGTTGGGATACGAGTTGTTGAAGCGCTTCTCGCTGAACGTGAGCCGGACGCTGGATGCAACGATTCTGCAACTGATGGACGTATATGCAACCTACGATTGACGTGTCGACAACGCCCGCGGATCCGATGACGCCGCGCATGTTCCGCGTGGTTCGCAACTTCAACGACACGGCGGATTGCTACACGCTGTCGCTGAAATCCGAAGACGGGGATCCGATGGTGTTCGCGCCCGGGCAGTTCACGATGCTGTATGCGTTCGGGCGGGGCGAAGTGCCGATTTCTATCAGTGGCGATCCGGCCGAGCCGGGGACGCTGATTCATACGATCCGCGAGGTGGGTCCGGTGACGCAGGCGCTGCGGGAGGTGAAGAAAGGCGGTCTGGTCGGCGTACGCGGGCCGTATGGGACGGCGTGGCCGGTGAAGGAAGCCGAAGGCAACGACGTCATTTTCGTGGCGGGAGGCATCGGGCTGGCGCCGCTGCGTCCGGCGCTGTATCACGTGCTGCACCGGCGGTCGCGTTATGGGAAGGTGGCGCTGCTCTATGGGTCGCGCACGCCGAACGATATTCTCTATCGCGACGAACTGGAGCGGTGGCGGTCGCGCTTCGATATGCAGGTGGAAGTGACGGTGGACCGCTCGCAGGCGTCCTGGCGCGGGCATGTGGGAGTGGTGACGCGGCTGATTGCGCGCACGGCGTTCGATCCGGACAATACGGTGGCGATGGTGTGCGGGCCGGAGGTGATGATGCGCTTCGCCGTTTCCGAATTGACGGGGCGGGGCGTGGCGCAGAACGACATTTACGTTTCGCTGGAGCGCAACATGAAATGCGCGGTGGGCTTTTGCGGCCACTGCCAGTTGGGTCCGGCGTTCATCTGCAAGGACGGGCCGGTATTCGTTTTTCCGGAAGTGAAGCGACTGCTTTCGATCCGCGAGGTATAGAGACATGAGTAAGATCCGCAAGCCGAAGCTCGCCGTGTGGAAGTTCGCATCCTGTGACGGATGCCAGCTTTCGCTGCTCGACTGCGAAGACGAGTTGCTGACTGTGGCGGGGATTCTGGAGATTGCCAATTTCGCCGAAGCGACGCGGACGGTGCTGAAAGGGCCTTACGATTTGTCGCTGGTGGAGGGGTCGATCACGACGCCGCACGATGCCGAGCGGATCCACCAGATCCGGCGCATGTCGAAACATCTGGTGACGATCGGGGCGTGCGCGAATGCGGGCGGCATTCAGGCGCTGCGCAATTTCCGCGATGTGAACGAGTTCATTTCGGTGGTGTATGCCTCGCCCGAATACATTTCGACGCTGGCGAAATCGACGCCGATTTCCGACCACGTGCGCGTGGATTTCGAACTGCGCGGGTGTCCGATCGATAAGAAGCAACTGCTCGAAGTGGTGCAGGCGTTCTTGCAGGGGCGCAAGCCGCGGACTCCGGCGCACAGCGTGTGCGTGGAGTGCAAGCTGCGCGGGACGGTGTGCGTGATGGTGGCGAAAGGGATGCCGTGTCTGGGTCCGGTGACGTATGCCGGATGCGGCGGGCTATGCCCGTCCTACCACCGCGGCTGTTTTGGATGCTTCGGGCCGAAGGAGTCGGTGAATACGGCTTCGCTGGCGGCGTGGATGGCCTCGCACGGGGTATCGCGCATCGACCGCGTGGATGCATTCCGCGGGTTCAGCGCCTGGAGCGATGCGTTCCGCAAGGAGAGCGAGGCGCAGGAGCGCGGCGAAGGAGTGGACCATGCATGAATCGGTGGTAGTGGGCGCGCTGGTGCGGGAGGTTCGGACCAAAGTGGCTGAGCGCGATGCGCCGCCGCGGCTGATCCGGCTGCGCACGACGACGGCGTTTCCCGAGGAAACGGTGCGCGTGATGTTCGCCATGCACGCGGCGGGGACGCCGCTGGAGACCGTGCCGCTGCACATCGATGTGGATGCATTGCGGCGGACGTGCGCCTGCGGGCATGAGGCTATCGTGCACAAGCGCGATCTCACCGGGCATCTGCACTTCTGTGCGGTGTGCCATGCGCCGGTGCACATCGAGGAGGCGCATCAACTGGAGTGCACGGAGATTGAGTATCAACTGCTCGAACGGGGAGCGCAGGCATGAAGAACAAGACGATCAAGGTGGAATACCTGGCGCGGGTGGAAGGCGAGGGCGGGCTGTATGTGAAAACCAAGGGCGGGAAGGTGTCGGATGTGCGGCTGAACATTTTCGAGCCTCCGCGTTTTTTCGAGGCGTTTCTGCGGGGGCGGTTCCTGCAGGAGGTTCCGGATATCACGGCGCGCATCTGCGGCATCTGCCCGGTGGCGTACCAGATGAGTTCGGCGCACGCGCTGGAAAACGCGCTGGGGATCCGGGTGACGGGGCAATTGCGGCAACTGCGGCGGCTGCTCTACTGCGGGGAGTGGATTGAGAGCCACGTGCTGCATGCGTTCTTTCTGCATGCACCGGATTTTCTGGGCTATCCGGACGCGATTCAGATGGCGAAGGACCATCCGAAGGCCGTGGAATCGGCGCTGCGGATGAAGAAGGCGGGCAACGAGATTGTGCGCGTGGTGGGGGGCCGGGAGATTCATCCGATCAATGTGAAGGTGGGCGGCTTTTACCGCTTGCCCAAGCGCAAGGAACTGGCGGCGCTGCGGGAAGTGCTGCTGGGCATTCGTGAAGAGGCGCGGCAGGCGGTGCTGTTCACGGGCACGCTGCCGTTTCCGGAACTGGAGATCGACTATCAGTTTGTGGCCCTGCGGCATGAATCGGAGTATCCGTTTTGCGAAGGGCGGCTGGTGTCGAACCGGGGACTGGATATCGCGATCCGGGAATACAACGATCATTTTGCCGAGATCCACGTGGAGCATTCGAATGCGCTGCATTCGGAGATGCGCGGCGGCGGTTCGTACTTCGTCGGGCCTTTGGCACGCTACCACCTGAATCATGAACTGTTGCCGGAGTCCTGCCGGGAGGCGGCCGCCGCCGCGGGTCTTGGGCCCACATGCCGCAATCCGTTCCGCAGCATCACGGTGCGCTGCGTGGAGACGATGTATGCGGTGGAGGAGGCGCTGCGGATCATCGACAACTACGAAGCGCCGGATGCGCCGTTCGTGGAGGCGAGCCCGTGCGCGGGGATCGGGCACGGGTGTACGGAAGCGCCGCGGGGCATTCTGTATCACCGTTATGCGATCGACGAAGACGGGCGTGTGCGGGAGGCGCAGATCGTGCCGCCCACTTCGCAGAATCAGAAGACGATTGAAGAAGATTTGCGGGCATTTGTGGAAAAGCATTCGCATTTAAGCGATGAACAGCTTACCTGGCAGTGCGAACAGACGGTGCGCAACTACGATCCGTGCATCTCCTGCGCGACGCATTTCCTGAAGCTGCACAGGGAAGAAGAATGAAAGTGTTGATCGGCATCGGCAACTCCTTCCGCGGCGACGACGCGGCGGGGCTCAAAGTTGCCGAGGCCACCGGCGGCATCGCTCTGGAATCTCCCGATGCCGCCGAGATTCTGGCCACGTGGGAAGGGGCCGCGGAGTTGATTGTGGTGGACGCCGTCGAGTCGGGGGCGGCGCCAGGTTTCATCCACCGGATCGACGCATCGGCGCGGCCCCTTCCCGCGGAGTTGTTCACCACCGATTCGCATCATTTCGGGCTGGCGCAGGCGATTGAGTTGGGGCGTGCGTTGGGGCGGCTGCCGGCGCGGGTGCTGGTATACGGAATCGAAGGGCGCAGCTTCGGCTATGAAGAAGCGATCTCCGAGGAAGTGCGTGTGGCCATCGGCTTGCTTGTGAAGGAGTTGGGAGAGAGGAATGGCGGATCGCAAACGGCTGCACTATAGCATTCAGGGGGCTGTGCAGGGAGTGGGGTTTCGGCCTTTCGTTTACCGGTTGGCGCAACAGGGCGGGTTGGGCGGTTGGGTGGCGAATACGGGTGCGGGCGTGGAACTGGAGGTGGAAGGAGACGGCGCGGCGCTCGCCGAGTTTGAAGGGAAATTGGAAAGCGAGAAGCCGCAACACTGCCTGATTGCGGGTTTGGAGCGGCTGGAGTTGCCCGCGGCGGGGGAATCGGGGTTTCAGATCCGGCAGAGCGGGGAAGGCGGGGAGAAGCGGGCGCTGGTGCTGCCGGACTTGGCGACGTGCGCGGAGTGTTTGCGGGAAATATTCGATAAACGGGACAGGCGCTACCGTTATCCCTTCACCAATTGCACCCATTGTGGGCCGCGTTACAGCATTGTCACCGATATTCCGTATGACCGCTGGAACACAACGATGCGCAATTTCCCCCTATGCTGGCGCTGTTTTGAGGAATACGGCGATCCGCGGGACCGGCGATTTCATGCGCAGCCGGTGGCGTGTCCCGATTGCGGGCCTCGGCTGCAGTGGCTCAATGCGAGTGGCGCCGCGCTCGGCGAGGCCGAGGACGCGTTGCAAATGGCCGCCGAGGCGTTGCGCGCCGGGCGCATTGTGGCGCTGAAAGGGCTGGGCGGATTTCAATTGCTGGTGGATGCGCGCAACCAGGATGCGGTGGAATTGCTGCGCCTGCGCAAGCACCGCGAAGAGAAGCCGTTCGCGGTGATGACGCCGTCGCTCGAATCGGCCCTCGCGCTGTGTGCGGTGTCGGCGGCGGAAGAGGAGTTGCTGGTGTCAGCGGCTGCGCCGATTGTGCTGCTGGAGAAGCGGGCGCACGGGGAGATTGCCCATGCGGTTGCGCCGCGGAATCCGTATCTGGGGGTGATGCTGCCGTATACTCCACTGCATCATCTGCTGCTCGATGCACTGGGATTTGCGGTGGTGGCCACCAGCGGGAATCTGGGGGAAGAGCCGATTCTGATTGACGAAGGCGAGGCGGTGGGGAAGCTGGGGCGGATCGCCGATGGATTTCTGGTGCATGACCGGCCGATTGCGCGGCCGGTGGACGATTCCGTGGTGCGGATGATGGCGGGCCGGCCCAGCCTGCTGCGGCGCGCGCGCGGCTATGTGCCGATGCCGGTGCGCGTGAGCCAGCCGCTGCGTCCCGTGCTGGCGGTGGGCGGACAACTGAAGAATACGGTGGCTGTGGCGGCAGGCCGGGAGGTGTTTGTCAGCCAGTACATCGGCGATTTGACGAATACCGCTACGTATGAGCGCTTCACTGAAACCGTGGACGATGCCATGCGATTGCACCAGGTGCAAGCCGAACGCGTGGTGTGCGATGCGCACCCCGACTACACCAGCACGCGATTCGCCGAGCGTAGCGGGATGCGGCTGGCGAGCGTGCAGCATCATCATGCGCATGTGCTCTCGGTGATGGCCGAGCAGGGAATCCACGAGCCGGTGTTGGGCGTGAGTTGGGACGGGACGGGTTTCGGCGAAGACCGCACGATTTGGGGCGGGGAATTTCTGGTGGTGGATAGCGGCGGGTACGCGCGGGTGGCGCATCTGCGTCCGTTTCCGCTGCCGGGCGGGGACCGGGCCGCGCTCGATCCGCGGCGCGCCGCCTATGGGCTGCATTTTGCATGGCGCGGGCTGGCGGGCCTGGATGCTCCCCAGCCCGTGGTGCGCATGCTGATGAACAACTTTCACAGCCCGATGACTTCGAGTGTGGGCCGGCTGTTCGACGCCGTGGCGTGGTTGCTGCGCGTGGCGGTCTATAACTCCTATGAAGGGCAATCG
>CALFYN010000368.1 GCA_937952345.1 uncultured Acidobacteriota bacterium | reverse complement strand
CTAGCGCAGACGGGGAGTTGTCTAGAAGGAGACACGTGAGGGTAGTTGGAGATGGTGTGGCGCCTAGGGGGCGACGGTGAATTCGAAGATGTTCTCCGAGAGTACGTCGCCTTGGAAGCCGCGCACCACGGCATGGAGCGTGTATTCGCCGGGCGTCGCGGTTCGCCATTGGATGTTGCCGAGTTCCCGCGCCTCGTCGGGTTGCATTGACGCTGGGAATTTTCCCTTGGATTGCGCCGTACCGCCAGCGCCGACAATGCTCCATTCGACGTGCGCGTCGACGGCGGACCAGCGGTCATTGACGGCCCATAACCCGCATTCGAAAGTCTCGCCAGGCTTCCAGTGATCGCGGTCATAACGAAACGTGGCGGCCACGGGAGCGAAGCTGCGTCTGACGGTGTCCCAGACTTTCGTGGGACGGCGGTCGAAATCGATGGCAGCCATTGTCACCGAGGGCCAAATGTCGATGGCATGGAAATGCAGGATTCCTCCGGCGCCCTGATTCTTGCGCTGGCGGGTCCGCTCGATGGCGATTTGAAAGAGCCGCGAAACGTAGGCTTGCGTGCGGGGGATGTATTCGCGCATGGACAAGTTACCGGGATTGCCCCAGGCGCGCATGGCTTCGGGGATTTGCAGGCGGCGCCATGTCCACTCATCCTCATGATCGCGGATGGGCCACTTGTCTCCCATGAATTTCACGAGAGTTTCGTAATTGGGGAGTAGCGTGGCGCCGAGTTCGCTGAGGAAGGCCTGATCTCCGCGGGTGTAATCCCACAAGGAGCCGTTGTACCAGCCGTGATAGATGTGCGCGTCACCGAAGCGGCCTGTGGAACGGATAACCGGCCGCTGTTGCGGATCGAGGAGAGCGGGCCGCGCCGCCAGATGCTTGGTGAGGTCGCGGTAATTCTCCCAATCCTCTTCATCGCTGGCGGCCCATAACGCCACGGAAGGATGGTTGCGCACGTAACGGATGTGATTGTCGTAGAGCGCGGCGGCACGGAGTGAGAATGCCGTGTCGTGGGGATACCAGGCCTCCAGGTAGTCCTGCCAAATAAGCACACCGCGCTCGTCGGCCAATTCGTAGAACTCACGATTGGCGAAATGGCAGTGGAGCCGGATCATGTTGACGTTCATTCCGAGCATCAGGTCGAGATCGCCGGCATAGCGCTGGCGAGTCATTTCGGCGAGGAAGAGATTGTGGTAGTAATTGGTGCCGCGGATGAACAGGCGCTTGCGGTTGAGATAGAAATCCCAGCCGACCTTTTCGATTTCGCGGATGCCGACGGCGAGAGTCAGTGCGTCGACGGCTTGGCGCTTCTGGTTCAGCAGACGCACTTCCAAGGTGTAGAGATTGGGCTTGCCGTGGTCCCAGGTCCACCAGAGTTGTGGATTATCGACGGCGATACGTAAGCGTCCGGGTGCGCCGGTGACCTGGTAACGGGTGGTGGCGGAGAAATTGCGCGGGGACAGCGTCAGTTCGAATTCGCCGGCGGCGGCGCGGGCGTCCACGATGACCTCGGCGCGGGTATCGGAAACGATGCGCGTGTCGATGGCAATCTCTTCGATGACGGGTCCATCGTAGGCGGAGAGCCTCACGGAGCGGGTGATGCCGAGAGCGGTGATGTCGTCGGGCTTTTGATCGACCGCGCCGTAGGAGCCCTTGACGGTGTAGGGGCGGTGCTTCCAGTAGTAATGGACCGGAGTCCAGACGCGCACCATCAGTTGGTGCTCGCCCGGTTTCACTTCGGGCAGATCCTGATGCCACGGATCGATGTATCCTTCATGGCGGCCGAGGCGTTCGCCGTCCCAGTAGACATCGGCGTAGTAATCCGTGGCATCGAATTCCAATCGAACATTTTTATCTCGGAATGTTTCGGGGATGGTGACGGTGCGGCGATACCACCACTCCTTGCGGCTGATCCACTCCGCCTCGCGCGTGTATATCTGCGACGCCTGGAGCCACTGCCAGTGAATCGAACCGGGGACGTTCACGGTTCGCCAGCCGGATTGTGGCGGCCCCGCTCCGATTTCAGACCAGGCGAGCTGCCACTGCCCGTCGAGGGACATACGATTTGGCGTAAAGGCCGACGGGTTCGAAGCCGAATGACGGCGTGCGGGCACACGCGCGGCGGGAGCGGCCTTGGCGTGCGGCGCTTCGCGGGGCGCGCTCATAGCGGCAACCAGAGGCTGGCGCAGCATTCGATACTGCTTGCGCGCTTCGAGGACAGTGTTGACGCCCTGCCAATCGGGGAAGGTCAAGGCGAGGGCGGCAAGGCGCCCTCCTTCGGCGATGAACTTGCGCGCGCATGCGCCGCGGAATTGCAGATCGCCTTCGCGCGGAATGATCCCCAAGGCTCCGTAGTTCTCATCGGCGCGGTAGTAGACGAAGTGTCCGCCGGGAGGCGATCGCCACGGGCGGGACGACACGTTGTTCGGTTGCGGTTCGCCGGAATCCGGCCCCGAGGGCCACTGGTATTCGGAACCGTCCACGCAGCGGTTGAAGGGGAGATACGGCTCGGCGGAAATACTGAGGAATCGGAACCCTTTTGAAGCGCGCCACTCCACGGCGGCGGAATGCGAATGCCAGAGGAACTCCCAGCGATCGCCGGCGTTTGTGAATTCGACGCGTGCGCGTAGCGGCCCCGACTCGATGATCCGCACGCTGGTGAATGGCATGGCATCGAGCGATGACCAACCGACGTTTTCACCCTCCACGCCGACAACCGCAGGCAGGGGTTTGTGGTCCGAGGCGTGGATGTCATCGCGGACGGCGGCTTTCGATTCCGGCGACGTTTCCACGAGATTCACACTGCGCATGGACGCTGCAGCGTGTGTGTAGGCCTCCACAATCGCCGGTATGCGGAGATCGGCCACGAGGCGGAAGCGGCTGTTTCCGAATTCGACGCGATGCATGCCGATGCGCCGCACGTACAGATCGGTGGCGAACGGAGTTCCCTGCTCCGACTTGCAGCACTGGATCGTGTATTGGGGCAACTCCCCGGGAGTGACGGTGGCGGGAAAGAGGAAAGCCTCACCGGAGATCTGCCAGGGGAGTTCGAGGCCCGCGGGGGAATACACGGTGAAGCCTTCACGGAAGGTTCCGAAACGGGCGGCAGGCACGCGAACTACTTCCTGCTGGCGGGGGTACAATCCGGTGGGTTCTTCGACGGTGACTGTCCAGGTTTGCGCGGCGTGGCAGCCAACTGCCGCCAGGACAATGAATAATGCTGTTCTCAAAGAAACAGGATACATTGTCACTATGGTTCTGGAGCAATTCTACCTGGGATGCCTGGCGCACGCTTCCTACCTGATTGGGTCAAATGGCGAAGCGGCGGTCATCGATCCGCAGCGTGACGTGGAGATTTATTTGAAAGCAGCCCGGCGTTTGGGATTGCGCATCAAGCATATTTTCGAAACGCACCTGCACGCCGATTTCGTATCGGGGCATTTGGAACTGGCAAGCCGCACGGGAGCGAACATCTATCTGGGCGCGGCTGCCAAGGCGTCGTTCCCACATGTGGCCGTGCGCCACGGCGATCGTATCGCCTGTGGGGATGTAGAATTCGAGATTCTGGAAACGCCGGGGCACACGTTGGAAAGCATCTGCATCCTGCTGCAGCAGGATGGAGAGCCCACGGCCGTGTTCACGGGCGACACGCTGTTCGTCGGCGACGTGGGAAGGCCTGATCTCGCGCCCGACTTGACGCCCCAGGAACTGGCCGGCATGCTCTACGACAGCCTGCACGAGAAACTGATGCGGTTGCCCGGCGAAGTGAAGGTGTATCCCGCGCATGGCGCCGGATCGCTGTGCGGCAAGCAGATGAGCACGGATCAGTTCTCCACCATCGAGCGAGAGCGGATGAGCAATTACGCCCTGCGGGCGGGGTCGAAGGAGGAATTCATCGCGTTGCTGACATCCGATCTTCCCGCGCGGCCGGAGTATTTTCGTCACGAAGTCGAGTTGAACCGCCAAGGCGCGGCGTCTCTGGAGGATCTGCCTCCGCTCAGCCGGTTGTCACCCGCCGATGTGGTGGAATTGCAGGAGCAGGGCGCGCTGGTGCTGGACACGCGAAGCATCATGGAATACGGCGTGGCGCATATTCCGGGCTCGGTGCACATTGCGTTGTCCGGACAGTTTGCCTCATGGGCGGCGCGATTGCTGGGCTTGCAGCAGCAGATTGTGCTTACGGGGGACGATGAAGCCAAGATTCATGAGGCGCGCATCCGCCTGGCGCGCGTCGGCATGGAGAACATCGCCGGCTACCTATTCGATGGTATTGCGAGTTGGGTGTTTCGCGGATACCCTATCGAATATGTGCCTCAGGTTTCCGCGGACGAACTGGCGGAATGGCTGCGCGAGCGGCGAGGGGAGATGACTGTTCTCGATGTGAGGGAGTCCGCCGAGCATGCGGCGGGCATGATGGATGGAGCGGTTTCGATCCCCCTGGGCCATCTTCCAGCCCGCATGGGTGAGTTGGATCGGACAAACTGGCTTTTCGTGCACTGCAAAGGTGGGTACCGGAGTTCCATCGCCACAAGCCTGTTGCGGCGAGCCGGATTTGAGAAGGCAGTGAATGTGACGGGAGGCTACGACGCCTGGTTGAAACGAAGGACGGTGGAAGAAGGATCCCCCGTTTGAAAGAATCCTTCCCCTTCAGCAAGTGTGCAGTTACGACGGCATACACACCCCTTCTGATTTCTACATCATATCGAATCGCTAAGCGGTAGTGCAGACCCAGCCTTCGTAACCACGGGGTGCGGGCGCGCGCCCTTACACTGAAAGAATAAGGATGGGTCAAGTGCGTTCTTTTGCGTTGGCCGTGATGCAGATTGTGGCTGCGGGTGCAGCGATGGGCCAGACGGCGGGCACCATATCCGGACACCTGCATGATGCCACGGGAGCTGTGATCCCGAACGGCAGGTTGACGGCGATTCAATCGGAACGGAGCGTGCGGCACAAAGCGTTATCCGACGGGCGGGGGCAATTCACATTGCCTTTCCTCCCCGCTGGACATTACGACCTGGAGGTGGAAGCGGACGGATTCCGGCCGCAGGTGCGCAAGGGAATAGAGCTTACAGTCGCACAAACAATCTGGCTCGATCTTGTTTTGGAGGTGGGAGACGCCGCGCAACAGGTCACGGTGACGGAAGCGGCGCCGCTGGTGAACACCTCAACCCATGAACTGGCCTATCTGGTGAGCGAACAGGCGATCCGGGAATTGCCGCTGAACGGGCGCAATGTCACGGATCTTGCCTTGTTGCAGCCGGGTGTCGTCGCCTATCCGCACCGTGACGGAGGTTCGGTGGTGGCGCACGGGTTGGGGATGAGCATCAACGGGCAAGACCCGCGATCGAATGTCTATCTACTCGACGGCACACCACAGAATGACTTCACCAACGGGCCGGCGGGTAGTGCGGCCGGAACCGCGCTGGGGGCGGAGACCATCCGCGAATTCCGCGTCGAAGTGAATTCCTACAGCGCGGAGTTCGGGCGCAATTCCGGGGGGCAGTTCAATGCGCTGACGAAAT
>CALFYN010000367.1 GCA_937952345.1 uncultured Acidobacteriota bacterium | reverse complement strand
GCTACGCAATGCACGACGAAACCGGAGTCCCCGAATCCGGCCGCTTCAATGCCGGCCAAAAAATGCTCTTCTGGCTCCAATCCTCCAGCGCCATCGTACTCTTCGCCACCGGAGTCGTCCTCTGGTTCCCTGAATCGATGCCCCGCGCCGCGCGCCTCATCAGCATCCTCGTACACCCGGTCGCCGCCGTTGCTTCCCTGGGCGGTATCATCGTCCACATCTACATGACCACTGTTGTCGTCCAAGGCGCGCTCCACGCCATGACCCGCGGCTACGTCACCGAAGCCTGGGCCCGCTCCCATCACGCCAAATGGTTCCGCCAAATCACCCGCCCGCAATGAAGAAAATTCTCCACAGCGTAATCTTCCTGGCCGTTTTGACCCTCCTTCTGCCAGCCCGATGGTTCTTTCCGGAACTTGCCGCCATTGCGCCTGACCCATGCATCTTCCCGAAATCGTCCTCCCTGCGGATCCGATGAGCGATCCTATCTGTGTGCATCCGTGTGAATCTGTGGCCCATCGTTTCACCGCCCGAGCCCAACGCGCCCTGCTACTGGCGCAATCCCACCCCGCCGCCGCGCCATCCCTCCAATTCTTCGCCCAACTCTCCCAACTCCAATCCGAAAACGCCCCGCCCGAAGCCTACACGCAACTCACACCAACCCCTCCACCACAAGCCTGGCTCGATAGAATCACCGAAGAACTCCACCCGCTCCCCCAGCCAGCCGAGGCCCCCAACCTCTGCCCCAACTGCTCCAGCCCACCGCAACTCGGCATCCTCAAACCCCAAGGCGACGGCCACGCCCTCTATCTTGCCTGCGCTCTCTGCCGACACGAATGGCCCTACTCCCGCAAGCACTGCCCCAATTGCCAAAGCGAATCCATCTCCTTTGCAACCGCCCCCCAACTCCCCGGCTACCAGACTCTCACCTGCGATTCCTGCAAAATCTACCTTCACCTCCTCGAACAATCGAAACTCCCCGGCCTTATCCCGGAAGCCGACGAAATCGCCGCCCAGCCCCTGGACATTTGGGCTATCGAGAACGGCTATCACAAGCTCACTCCCAACCTTGCCGGAATCTAATCACACAGAATTCGCCGCGCTATTCTAAAGAGATACACCTCATGAGTTCGCCGCCCACACCACTGCCTTTCCACGAAGTCGTGGAAGCCGAAGGCCACTTGATCGACTCCCACATCATGGAGCAAATCTTCGACTCCGTCGTCGAGCACGAAGGCCGCTTCGAAGTCCAGCACTTCCACATCGGACGTACCAATTCCGATCCCTCCCGCCTTCGCCTCAAAGTCGAAGCTCCCAGTCCCGAGCGCATGCAGAAAATGCTTGCTCAACTCCTCGGCCTCGGCTGCACTCCCGTCGATGGCGGCGACGCCCAGTTCCAAACCGTCGAAAAAGATTGCTGCGCGCCCCTCGATTTTTACTCCACCACCAACCACCGCACCATGGTGCGTCACGAAAACGTCTGGTTCGAGGTGGAAAAACAGCGCATGGACGCCACCATTGTCTTTGAGAATGGCAAAGCCGTCTGCCGCAAACTCCGCGAGCTCAAGAAAGGCGATCGCGTCGTCACCGGCATGCATGGCATCCGCGTCATTCCCGAATCCAAGGAGCGTGACCGCCTCCAGTTCGCCTTCATGTCCAGCGATATCTCCTCGGAACGCCAGGTCGAAACCGCCGTCCGCCAAACTGCCGCCCTCATGCGCCAGGCCAAGGCTGCCGGCCAGAAAATCGTCGCCGTCGCCGGACCCGTCGTGATCCACACCGGAGGCGCACCGCACCTCGCCAGACTCATCCGCGCCGGCTGGGTCAACGCCCTTCTCGCCGGCAATGCTCTCGGCGTCCACGATATCGAATCCGCCCTCCTCGGCACCTCCCTCGGCGTTCGCACCGCCGACGGCCGCCTCGAAGATCACGGCCACCGCAATCACATGCGTGCCATCAACGCCATCTACCACGCAGGAGGCATCCGCCAGGCTGTCGAATCCGGCAAGCTTACCACCGGCGTCATGTACGAATGCGTCCGCAGCAACATTCCCTTCGTCCTTGCCGGTAGTCTCCGCGACGATGGCCCCCTCCCCGACACCATCACCGACATGAACGCCGCCCAGGATGCATATTCCGCCCAACTGCAGGGTGCCGGTGTTGTCCTCTGCCTCAGTTCCATGCTGCACTCCATCGCCACCGGCAACATGTCCCCCGGTTGGGTCAAAATCGTCTGCGTGGACATCAACCCCGCCGTCGTCACCAAAGTCGGCGACCGCGGCTCCGGCCAGTGCGTCGGCGTCGTTACCGACGTCGGCCTGTTCCTCGAATTACTCGCCCGCAATCTGGTATCCGAATGAAAAAGAAACCCGCTTACACTGACGAGCACGCCGCATCCGGAGTCGATGCGCCCCTCCCTGAAATCGAAACCTGGCCCAATCAATATCCGCACTCCGGCTACGAAATCGAAATCGAGATTCCCGAGTTCACCTCTGTCTGTCCCAAAACCGGGCTCCCGGACTCCGGAACAATTACCATCCGATATGTTCCCGACAAACATTGCCTCGAACTGAAGTCGCTCAAGATGTACTCGCTCGCTTACCGCAACCTCGGCATCTTCCAGGAGAACATCGTCAATCGCTTCCTCGAAGACATCGTCCGCCACGCCAAACCGGTCAAAGCCACCGTCGAAGGCGAGTTCGCCCCCCGAGGCGGCATCTTCTCCAAAATCACCGCCTCCTGGAGCCGCAAGCGTGCCCGCTGAGGACTCAAAGCACATCGAGATCGAAGCCGTCATCCGCGAGGTCCAGGAACGCGTCCGCGCCCGTTACCCGATTGCCACATCCGGCGCCGCCCAAGTCCCCCTCGCCGACCTCATGCCCGCCGTCCACGCCCGCGACCGCGCCGAGGCCAAGGCCGGAGCCATCGGCACCGTGAACCCCCGCCCCCCCGGCCTGGTCAACAACGCCATCCAATCCTTCAAACGCACCATCGCCCGCTCCCTCAACTGGCTCGTCCGCGAACAAGTCGAATTCAACCGCGCCTCTCTCGATTGCGTCCATTCCCTCATCGAAGCCCTCAACGAATCCAATCGCGCCATCGCCACCCTCTCCTCCCAAATCGACCGCCGCTTCGAAGATCTCCGCGCCGAACTCCACGCCGAATCTGCCCGCTATGCCGAACTCACCGCCGAAGCCGCCGAACTCAAAGATATGCGTCTCCATTGGGCGCAGTGGCGCCAGGCCTGGGAACAGAAGCTCTCCGTCAACGAAGTACAATTCCTCCGCAGCGTCGCCGACCTCCAAACCGCCTTCCAGCACCGCGCCACGCTCATGGAATCAAACTTCCGCGACCTCGCCTCTTCCCAGCACCGCGACTTCACCGTAGCCCTCGATCACGCCCGTCTCGATATCCAGGAACGCCTCTGGGGCGAAATGGAAAAAGCCCGCCTCCAGGTGGAGAAGATCATCCACAGTGAACTGCGCGTCCTCCGCCAGCGCGTGCATACCCTCCCCGCCGCGTCCGCGCCCCTTCCCGGCGAACAACCCATCCGTCTCGAAGAACCACCCATCGATTACCTCCGCTTCTCAGACCGTTTCCGTGGCTCCGAATCCTACGTCCGCTCCCAACTCGAGCGCTACCTCCCCGTCTTCCAGGGCTGTAACGAAGTCCTCGACATCGGCTGCGGCCGCGGCGAATTCCTCGAATCCCTCCGCGATGCCGGCCTCCTCGTCAAAGGCATCGACTCCAATGCCGAAATGGTTGCCATCTGCCGCTCCAAAGGCCTCTATGCCGAACAAGCCGACCTCTTCCACTACCTCGGTGAACTCGATGAAGCCTCCCTCGACGGCATCTTCTGCGCCCAGGTCGTCGAGCACCTCCCCCCGGCCCGCCTCCCCGAATTCCTCAGCCTCGCCGCCGCCGCCCTCCGCCCCAAAGGAAAGATCGTTCTCGAAACCCCCAACCCCGAGTGTCTCGCCATCTTTGCCTCCCACTTCTATCTCGACCCCACCCACCACCGCCCAATACCCCCTTCGCTCCTCGTCTTCTACCTCGAAGAATCCGGCTTCGGCAACATCAAAGTCGAATACATCAACTCCGCCGAGGAAACAATGCCATCCTTAAGAGACTTGCCGGCATCATTTAAGAAGGCCTTCTTCGGAGGGCTGGATTATGCCATTACTGCGGCGAAACTCTAAGGAAACATCCGTGTGAATCGGTGTCCATCGGTGGCCCTTAACTCAAATGTCAGCTGAACGCAACCGCATTCTCGAAGCCGGCAACCGCATCCGCCACTCGCGGCGCTGGGGCCCTTACCTCGCCGAACGCGAATGGGGCACCGTCCGTGAGGATTACAGCGCCTACGGCACCGCCTGGGATTACTTCCCCCACGACCACGCACGGTCCCGCGCCTACCGCTGGGGCGAGGACGGCCTCTGCGGCATCTCCGACAACCACCAACGCCTTTGCTTCGCCCTCGCCTTCTGGAACGGCCGCGATCCCATCCTCAAAGAGCGCCTCTTCGGACTTACCGGCCCGCAAGGCAACCACGGCGAAGACGTCAAGGAATGTTACTACTACCTCGACTCCACCCCCACGCACTCCTACATGAAGTGCCTCTACAAATATCCCCAGGCCGAGTTCCCCTACCACGACCTTACCCACCACCGCCGCAACGCCTTCGAGCCCGAATTTGAACTCATCGATACCGGCATCTTCGAAGAAGATCGCTACTTCGACATCTACACCGAATACGCCAAAGCCACTGAAGACGACATCCACATCCGTATCAGCGTCATCAACCGCGGCCCCGACCCCGCCACCCTCCATCTCATCCCCACCCTCTGGTTCCGCAACACCTGGTCCTGGAACCCCTCCGCCAAACGCCCCTCCCTCTGGCAGATCGATGCCAGTACGATCGAGGCCGAAGAGGATTCCCTCGGCCGCTATGTCCTCATCTGCCAGGACAGCCCGCAATTGCTTTTCACCGAGAACGATACCAACACGGAGCGCCACTGGAACTTCCGCTCCGAACGCCGCTACTACAAAGACGCCTTTCACGAATACCTCATCCAGGGCAACAAGGAGGCCGTCAGTCCCGATCTGTCCGGCACCAAGGCCGGAGCCCTCTACACCCTTCACCTCCCAAGCGGCGGCGAGCATACGCTCCTCCTTCGCCTTTGCCGCAAGGATTCGCCTCCCATCCCATCCAGTGCCGTGTTCACGGACCGCATTCGCGAAGCAAGCGAATTCTACGATTCCTTTCAACCCGCAGCCTTATCTCCCGACGCCAAATCCGTGCAGCGGCAGGCCTTCGCGGGCATGCTCTGGAGCAAACAGTATTTCCACTACGTCATCGAGGACTGGTTCAAGGGCGATCCCGGCCAGCCGCCTCCGCCGCCCGAACGGCGGAAAGGCCGCAACCGGGAGTGGGTGCATCTGTTCAATTCCGACATCATCTCCATGCCCGACAAGTGGGAGTATCCCTGGTACGCCGCCTGGGATCTCGCCTTCCACATGATCCCCTTCGCCATGATCGACCCCGAGTTCGCCAAAAACCAGCTCGCGCTCTTCCTCCGCGAATGGTACATGCATCCCAACGGGCAACTCCCCGCCTACGAATGGGCTCTCGGCGACGTCAATCCCCCCGTCCACGCCTGGGCCTGCTGGCGCATTTATAAAATCGACGGCAAGCTTCAGGGCAAGAACGATGTCGCTTTTCTCGAAAGCGTCTTCCACAAGCTTCTGATGAATTTCACCTGGTGGGTGAACCGCAAGGATATGCTTGGCAACAACATCTTCGAAGGCGGTTTCCTCGGCCTCGATAATATCGGCATCTTTGACCGCTCCCGCCCCGTCCCCGGAGGC
>CALFYN010000366.1 GCA_937952345.1 uncultured Acidobacteriota bacterium | reverse complement strand
ATCTTTCAACTGGCGCGGAATCTGGGCGCGAAGGCCTGCTGCGTGGTGGATTCCGATCTGCGCTCCATCACGCCGGAATGGATTGACCTGCTGATCCGGCCGATCATGTTCGCGGGCTACGATTTCGTGGCGCCGTACTATCACAGGCATAAGTATGACGGGACGATCACCAACAGCATTGTCTATCCGTTGACGCGGGCGTTGTACGGTCTGCGCGTACGGCAGCCGATTGGCGGCGAGTTCGGCATCTCGGCGCGCCTCATCGAGCGTTATTTGAAGCGGGACGATTGGGAAACCGATGTGGCTCGTTACGGCATTGACGTTTGGATGACGACGATCGCCATCGCCGAGGGATTCCGCGTGTGCCAGAGTTTTCTCGGCGCGAAGCTGCACGATGCCAAGGATCCGGGGTCGGATTTGAGCGCCATGCTGCAGCAGGTGGTGGGCAGCGTGTTCCTGCTGATGCAGGAGTACGAGAACGTGTGGCAGCAGAAGGAGTCCACCGAGCCCGCCGAGTTGTTTGGGTTCCGTTTCGATGTAGGGCTGGATCCGATCCATGTCAACGTGGACCGCATGATTCAGACGTTCGCCCGCAGCGCCGGCGAGTTGCGCGAGGTCTGGTCGATGGCGCTGCACCCGGCGACGATGCGCGGCGTCGAGGAACTGGCCCGGCAGGCGGTCACGCCGCAAGGCCCGTTCCACATGGAAGACGATTTGTGGGTGCGCATCGTGCTCGATTTCGCCTGCGCCTACAAGCGCAGCCCGCTGTCGCGGGGTGTGATCGTGAAGTCGCTCACGGCGCTGTATCTGGCGCGCGTCGCCTCGTTCGTCAACGAAACCGAAACGATGGTGGCGAGCGAAGTGGAAGACCGCATTGAGAAGCTTTGTCTGACGTTCGAAGAATGGAAACCGTATCTGCGCCAACGGTGGAACAATCCGGAAGCGCTTGTAAATGGGGAGGAGAAGGAAGGTCTCGAATATGCTGGAAATCGTACAGAAAGTCCTACAGGGCGCGGGTGACCGCCTCCATTTTCATGCCACCACCTACCTGCCCTCGCTGCTGGCCGCGCTGACGCTGATTCTGTCGTTCTACGTTGCCGCCGTGCTGGCGCGATGGGTGCTGCACAAGATTTTCAAGGGACTCACCATCGACAAGTTCCTGCGGCAGAGCGGCGTGGCGTACATGATCGACCGCTCCGGGCGGTTGCGCGCCTCGCGCCTGGTGGCGGAAACGGTTTATTGGGGCCTGCTGCTGAGCGGGTTGCTGATGGGGTTGAGCGTATTCGACACCAACCTCACCACGCAGATGATCGAGGGCTTTGTGTTTCTGCTGCCGAAGCTGGTGGTGGCCGGCCTGATTCTGCTTGCCGGAGCATGGCTGAGCCAGTACCTGGGGCGCAGCTTCCTGGTGTGGGCGGTGAATGAAGACTTGCCCATGCCGCGGCGGCTGGCCTCGGTGGCGCGTGTGCTGATTATGTTTGTGGCGATTGTCGTTGCGGCGGATCATCTGAACTTCGCCCGCAACGTGTTCTTTGCGGCGTTCGTGATCCTGGTCGGAGGCGCTGTGTTGTGTGCTGCCATTGCCGTCGCTATTGGCGCTGGAGGCAGCCTGCGGCACATGATCGAGGAACGGAAGCCGCAAGGCGAGGAGCGAGGCGAACGCTCCCTGTGGAGCCATCTGTAAAGACTTACTAGTGGTCAGGGTTCCCGAACAGCGTGAGTATCGCCTCGTTCCATCCCGCCGGGCCGCGGAGAGCAGTGACCGTGCCGCGCGGGATGCGCTGATGGATGGCTTCGCTTTGCGCGGAGCGAATGATGATGGGCACATCGCAAGCCTCGAGCAGCGGGATGTCGTTGAGCCCGTCGCCGAGACCGACGGTTCGTTGGGGCTCCCCGTAGAGCCGTTTGACGGCTTCGACGGCGAGCCCTTTGTCGTTGGCGCCGGTGATGTGCCAGAAACGGCCTCCGCGGGTGACGCGCAGGCCTTGGTCCTGGATGGCTTGGGTGAGTGCATCGGAGCGCTCCGGGGTGAGCACTTCGAAGGGCTCGTCGAATTCGCGGTCGGCGGCCATGGCGGCCATGTCGAGCGGCAAGGAGCAGGCGTCGGCGACTTCGGCATGGGTCATGGAAGCGAAGCCGCGTACGGCGCAGCCCGATTCAGCAGCGGCGCGCCGCAGCGCTTCGACCAGCTTCGGATAGGCCGTGCCCCACACCAGGGCTTCGTAGCCTTCGCCTTTGGGGATGTAAGCGGCGCCGCCATTTTCGACAATGAAAGGATGGGCAATATTCATCGCATGACGCCAATGCTCGGTTTCGGCTCGGGTCTTGCTGGTGGCGAAGATCACGGGGATGTTGAGGGCGCGCAGCCGCGACAGGGCGGGCAACGCTGGTTGAAACGAGTACGTGTCATGATCGAGGATCGTTCCGTCCATGTCGGAGAATACGAGATGCTGCATCCGCCGATGACTCTCGCACAAACGCACCGCACGGAGCAAGCGGCATGAGATCGCGCTCCTGGATCATCCTGTCGGCGGGCTTCGGCAGCCTCATCGCCTGCATCATCCTGATGGGGCTGGGGGCCATGCGCCGCGCCGAGGCCATTCACGATGAGAGCATCGCCACGCACAGCGCCTATCTCAAGACGGATTCACTGGTGGGCGAATTGCCCGCGGATTTGTATTTGAGTGGGATTCTGGTGCGCGATTATCTGCTGGATTTATCACACCTGACCGGTCCGCTGTATCACGGCGAAATGCGGCGGCTGCAATCGGTGGTGCAGCAGAAGCTGGATGTGCTGGAACGCACGGTGCCGAAACGGCAGCAGGAGACGCTGCAGCGGCTGCGGGCGGAATTGAATGCGTACTGGCGGGCGCTGGATCCGCTGTTTGAATGGAGCCCGCAACGCAAGGCGATTTTGAGCAACGTATTTCTGCGCGACGTTGTGCTGCCGCGGCGCGATTCGATCATCAAGCTGGCGCAGGAGGTTTCGCGCATCAACAGCGAGAACCTCGGGTCCGAGCAGCGCCGCCTGGACCATAGCCAGAGTTTTTTCCAGCAGTTTCTCCGACAGATATTGCTGTTGACTGTGGTGGTGGCGCTGGGTGTGTCGCTGGCCAGCATCTACCGGGTGAACAACCTGGAGCGCGAGCATCACCTGCAGCGGGTGCGCGCCGAAAGCGCGGAGCAGGAACTGCGGCGGCTCTCGCGCAAGCTGGTGCAGGCGCAGGAGGAGGAGCGCAAAGCGATTTCACGGGAGTTGCACGATGCGCTAGGGCAGAAGCTTTCCTTCATTGGGATGGAGGTGGGCACGTTGTCCTCGTTGCGGACGGCTTCGCCGGAGATCTTCGAGGAGCGGCTTTCCGACGCGCAGCGGCTGATTACGGAAACCGTGCGCAGCGTGCGCGATCTGTCGATGACGCTGCGCCCGGCGATGCTGGATGAACTGGGGCTTGGTTCGGCGGTGCGCTGGCAGGGGCGCGAGTTTGCGCGGCGCAGCGGGATCGATGTCGATGTGCAACTGGACGGGGAATTGGACCTGCTCCCTGAAACGCACCGCACCGCGATCTACCGCATTGTGCAGGAAGCGCTGACGAACATCGCCAAGCACGCCGGGGCGAAGAGTATACGCATCAATCTGTATGGGGGCAAGGATGCCATCCGGCTTACCGTCCAGGATGATGGAAAGGGCTTCGATCCGGAGCACCTGGTTTCGCGCGGGATGGGCCTGGTGGGCATGGAGGAGCGGATGAAGGAACTGGGCGGCTCAGTGTCCGTGCACTCGACGTTGGGGAGAGGGACCATTATAGAAGCGGCGGCGCCGCTGCCGGTTCCGGACGAGGTGACGTTATGATTCGGATTCTGATTGCCGACGATCATGGAGTGCTGCGCAC
>CALFYN010000365.1 GCA_937952345.1 uncultured Acidobacteriota bacterium | reverse complement strand
CAGAATTTTGCAGGTGCGGAACGTATGTACCGGCGCTCGATGGAGATTCTCGCTACGATGCCGAAACAGAGTGTCGAACAAAAAGAGAAACCGTTGCTTGCGCTTTCCGGGCTCTACTTCCGGCAGAGAAAATATTCCGAGGCGGAGCAGGTTCTGCTGCGCCTGATCGAGTCGAGACATAGTTCGCTGGGCCCCTCGCATCCTTCCACATTGAGCACGATGAATAATCTTGGTGTGCTGTATTTGGTGCAGCGGCGAATAGAAAAAGCCCTTCCGCTGCAAGAAGAAGTATTGGAACTGCGGCGGAGTTCGCTGGGAGAAGAGCACGTCGAGACGCTGAACGCGATGAATAGTCTTGCGACCACTTACGCGTTTCTGGGCCGCGATTCGGATGCCGAGGACTTGTGGGTCAAAGCTCTTCCCCCTACCCGCAAAGCTCTGGGTTCCGGGCATCCGCGCACAACCATGATTCTTAGTAATCTGGGGTGGTTGTATGTGGCACAGCAGAGGTGGGAGGAGGCGGAGAAACTGCTTCTGGAAGCGCTGGCACTGCGAACGAAAGTCGCCGGAGCGGAGAACCCTCTGACGCTGATAACCGCAGACCTCCTGGCGCGGCTGTACAACCGCAGCGGAAGGCTTGCGGAAGGAGAAAAGCTGATGCTGGCGACACTGGCGAGCCGGCGGAAGGTGCTAAGACCGGACGAATTAGATTTGGCGCACAGCCTGATTGAGGTGGCTGAGCTACGGCTGAGACAGGGGCGCGACGCAGAGGCTGAGTCGTTGTCCCGGGAGGCGGTCAAGGGATTGGCGCCCGGCTTTGCGGGAACCTTCGATGCCCATCAGGCTGCGGCGCTGCTGGGCGTCAGCCTGGCGCGGCAGGGCAAATCGCCTGAGGCTGCTCCGCTGCTGGCGGCCGGACAGGCGGGAATGAAGGCTACGGCGAAGTCGACCTGGCAAACGCTGATTATGCGGGAGACTATAGCTTTGGTTATGGAGACAGAAACAAAGGCCGGCGGGCTGCAGCAGTAGGACGCTATTCCTCGTCCTCGTCGCCGTAGTTCAGAAACACCGGCTCTTGCCCGTTCAAAATCAAACGCGTGTCCAGCGCCGTTTCCACGGCCTCGCCTTCCACATCGCTCAGGCCGCCGGCAATTTCTTCGATCTTCTTCAGCACCTGCAGCATGTCCCCGCGGTTTAACCGTTTCAGCGGCACACACATCGCATAGCTGAACAGCGCATCCAGGCGAAACTCGTCGTCGCGGAACATCTCCACCAGCTTCGGCGCTTCGCTCGCCACTCCGGCAAAGCCCACGCCTTTGATCGCCTGCCGCCGGATGTCGATATCCGCATCGGTGATGTGCCGCTTGTAAACCTCGTAAAACGAAGTATCCATGCTCCGCCACATCGCTTCGATCGCCCGCGCGCATGTCCCCGGATTGGAGTAGAACTCATCAAAGTACACACGCAGTTCCGGATGCTGCTTGGCCACCGAGGCCACCCCCAGCAATGCGCCGCAACGCTCCGGAGCGGGTTTCGATTTGTCTTCCAACTTCGACACCAACAGCCGGAACACCGGCTCCTCTTCCGCGAAGGCGCCCAGCGCCGTCGAGGCAACCGCCCGCACACCGACGTTCGGATCTTTTTCCGCCAATTCCACCAAAATCTTCCCGACTTCTTCGGGAATCTCCCGGTCAATGAAGCTTGTCGCCGCATCGGCACGCATCTCCGCCGAACTGCTCCGCAGGAACTCGATGCGCTCCTCGACGCTCATCACCTCGAACACCGGCTCAATGTACTCCGGATACAAATCCCACAGCGAAACCGGCTCCGGAATCTCCGGCGCGCTCGTCCCCATCTCCATCGCCGTGATTGCTTCTTCGGCTTCCGAACCAAGCTTCTGCGCCATCCCCTCATCCACCAGCGCCTGATTCGAGAGCTTTTCGAGCAAGGGCCGCGCCGCCGGATCGCCGTGCACGCCCATCAGAAACGCCGCATCCCCCGGATCGTCCGCGGCCCGGTCCGCCAGCATCTTCAGAATGCGCGGATCGCGCTGCCGGAAACTGGCCAGCACAAAAGCAATATCGGACCCCGCTTCCGGTCCCAACTCCTGGTACAAATCGAGCAGCGGGCCAATGGCCGGCTCGCCGATGCGCAAAAACGCATGCACCAGATCCTCCGCCGGATCCTCGGGTTCATGCCGCAAATACTCAATCAGAAACGGCAGCGCTTTCCCCGAACCGATGTATTGGATCATCGCGATGAGATCCTCATCGAGATTGATACGGTCCTCGAAGCGGTTCTCCATCCCGAAGCGCACGATATCGTCCACCGCCGCCTCACCGCGGTCCACAATGGCGTGCAACAGGCGCTGGTCCACCCCGATGTGACCCTTCGCAGCCGCGGCTAGCAGATCGTAAACCGGAGTGCTCTTGTACTGATCGGCGGTAATAATCACGTTAATAGGTAGCCCTTCCACCACTGGCATCGTAACACTGGCCCGTGACGAAGGAACTGTCCGGACTGGCGAGGAAATGAACAACGGCCGCGATCTCTTCCGTGGTGCCCGTGCGCCCCATCGGAATCCGCGCCGTCATGTAGGCCACCTGCTCCTCGGTCAGTTGATCGAGGATCTTCGTGCGAATCACCGCGGGAGCCACGGCGTTCACGCAGATGCCTTCCTTGGCCACCTCTTTGGCAACGGATTTCGTCAACCCGATCACCCCGGCCTTCGTCGCCGAATAGCCCGTCATGTTCGGATTGCCTTCCTTGCCGGCAATCGAGGCGATGTTCACAATCCGCCCGTACTTGCGTTCGCGCATGTGCGGAATCACCGCCCGGCAGCAGTTGAAAACTCCAGTGAGATTGATGGCGATAATCCGCGACCAATCTTCATCCGTCTGTTCCCAAATGGGAGCCGCCTTTCCACCGATACCCGCGTTATTCACCCAGATATCCAGCCGGCCGTTTTGGGCCACCACCGCGGCCACCCCCGCCGCAACGGAGGCGGCGGAAGTAATGTCCAACGGCAAAGCGAAGTGCGGAGCGCCCATCGAACCGGCCACCGCCTTCGCCCCTGCTTCGTCGACATCGGCAATCGCCACCGTAGCGCCCGCTTGCGCCAGACGCCGCGCGATCGCTTCGCCGATGCCGGTGGCCGCGCCCGTGACGACGGCCACCTGCCCGGAAAGATCGAAATAGGCCATTGTCGGCTACTCTTCTTTCTCCACTTGAACGGTGATTTCGGCGGTCACTTCGCGGTGCAACCGAAGCGGCACCTTGTGCTCACCGATCTGCTTGATGGGTTCATCGAGCTGAATCTTCTTCCGCTCAATGGTGTAACCCGCCTTAGCCAGAGCATCGGCAATGTCCTGCGCCGTAACCGAGCCGAACAACTGATCGTGCTCGCCGGCCTTCTGGCGGATCACCACCGTCACGCCCGACATCATCTTGCCCAGTTCGGCGGCCTCGCCGGCAGCCTTGGCTTCCTTGCGCAGATGCGCCTGGCGCTCCTGCTCCACGATCTTCTTGTTCGCTTCGGTGGCGGCCACCGCCATCTTGCGGGGAAGGAGAAAATTGCGCGCATAGCCGGGCGACACTTTCACGATCTGCCCGCGTGCGCCCAGTTTGTCGATATCTTCGCGAAGAATGACTTCCATGTTCGTTTCCTTCTCCTATCAGCCGTTCGCGCCGGCAAACGGCAGCAACGCAATGTTCCGCGCCTGCTTGATTGCTTCGCTCAGATGGCGCTGGTGCGGCGCGCACACGCCCGAGATGCGCCGCGGCGTGATCTTGCCCCGCTCGCTGACGAACGCCGTCAGCATCCGCACATCTTTGTAGTTAATATCATCGACTTTTTCCACGCAGAAACGGCAAACTTTCTTGCGGCGGAAATATTGTTTCTTGCCGCCGGCCGCGAATGCCTTGTCTCCGCCCGTCGGCTTCTGCGAAGCGCTGATCGGTCTTCCACCTTTTTGTTCAGCCATGATTTGATCTCCTCCTTACTCCGTTGCGGGCGGCGCATCCGGCGCCGGGGTTGCTGGCTCGGCGGGCAGGCCTGGGGCGGGTGCCGCAACAGGCGGAGCAGCCGGAATGGGTTGCATGGCGGGAGGTCCAACCACGGGTGGCGGCTTGCGCGCGGCCCGCTTCTCGCGGATCTTCTTGCGCTTCTCCAGCCACTTCAGTTTCTCGTCAATGCGCACCGTGATGAACTTCACCACGGCATCGGAGACGCGCAGGCGGCGCTCCAGTTCCTTCACCACTTCCGGCTGCGCCGAAAACTGGATCAGAACGTAGTAGCCTTCATTCAATTTCTTGAGCCGGTAGGCGAGTTTCCGCACGCCCCACTTGTCCACCTTATCGATGCTGCCGCCGGAGCCGGTCACGATCCCACGGATCATTTCCACGCTGCCGTCGACATCTTCCTCGGTGGCATCCGGCCGAAGGATGTACAACTCTTCGTAAATTCTCATTCTTCCTCTTCGTTTAAGCCTTGGGCGCGACGATTATACCTCGTCATGGCCTTCTCGACGCCTTCGGCAATTAGGAATTCCACTGCCTGACTGACATAATCGAGCAGCGAATCCACTTCTTCCCGCCACGCCTTTTTCATCGGCGTCAGCAGAAAGTCCTTCCCGCTCGACAACGGATGTCCAGGGTGCGCCCCGATCCGTACGCGCGGAAAATCCTGCGAACCCAGACTGGACACCAGCGACTTCATGCCGTTATGGCCCGCCGCCGACCCCTTCAACCGGATGCGCACCGACTGAAAAGGCAAATCCAAGTCATCGTATAACACCAGCAACCGGCTCACCGGCGCTCCATGCTTGGCCGCCAGCAACCGCGCCGAGCCGCCACTCAGATTCATATAAGTCTGCGGCTTGGCTAAAACTACCGGTTTCCCGGAAATGGCGCCGATTCCCACCAGCGCCTGTGAATCCGGCCGTGAAATGCGGATGGAATTCCGCTCCGCCAACCGGTCCACCGCCAGAAAACCCAGATTGTGCGGCGTCCATTCGTATTCCGGTCCCGGATTTCCCAGACCGAGAATCAACCAGGGCTCCGCCGCACTCTCCATTTACACTACTTCTTCTTCGCCTTGGCGTCGCCTTCGCCCTCGGCTTCTTTCTTGCCCTTCTTGATGACTTCGGGTTCGGCCGTCGCGCCTTCAGCGGTCTCCGCCGCCTCTGCCTTCGTGCCCACCACATGGGCAATCACCAGATCGGCATGGTCGATCAGCACCATCGAACCCGATAGCGCCACATCGCCCGCGCGCAGTGCCTGCCCGATCATCATCGGCTGAATGTTCTCATTCAACGCCTCGGGAATATCGTCCGGCAAACACTCGATGGCGATCTCGCGGTTCACCACTTCCAGGCTGCCGCCATAGGTCTTCACACCCACCGGATCGCCGTGCAGATGCACCGGCACCTTCACGCGGATGCGCTTGGTGAGATCAATGCGCAACAGGTCGGCGTGCAGCAGGTTCGACTTGATCGGGTCGCGCTGCCAGTCGACAATCATCACGGGCGTGTTCTCCACACCCTGAATGTCCAGGTTGAAAATCGTGTTGTGGCCGCTCGAGCTGTGCAGGATCTTGTTCAGTTCCTTCGGGCTGACGGCAACGGCAACCGGATCCTTACCGGCTCCGTAGACAACGGCGGGACTGAGGGCCTGAACCCGCAGGCGGCGTGCTTCGTTCTTGCCTCGCGTCGTGCGGGCGGTCGCCGCGACCGTGATATCTTTACGCATTCTTCACTCCTTAGCATGTCGCCACGGCGCGCCTGAAGCGCCCGGACGGCTTACAAAAACCTATACGAACAAAGTGCTGACGCTCGTCTCCTCATGGATCGATTCGATCGCCCGCGCCAGCAGCGGCGCGACGCTCAACACCTTGATGCGGGAACAACGCTCGGCATCCGGCCGCAGCGGAATGGAGTTCGAAAACACCACTTCCCGCAAGTTGGAACTGGCAATCCGATCCACCGCGGGACCGGAAAGAACGGCATGCGTCGAGCAGGCGGAAACCGACGCCGCCCCGTGCGCCAACAGCGCATCGGCACCCTTGACCAGGGTGCCCGCCGTGTCGATGATGTCGTCAATCATCAAGCAGTGCCGTCCTTGTACATCGCCGATGATATGCATCACCTCGGCGACATTGGCTTCTTCCCGCCGCTTGTCGATAATAGCCAGCGGCGCATTCAATCTCTTGGCGAACGCTCGCGCCCGTTCCACTCCGCCCGCATCGGGACTCACCACCACCAGGTCCGGCAAGTCAGCGTTCATCCAGTACTCGATCATCACGGGAGTGGCGAACAGATGGTCCACCGGAACGCTGAAGAACCCCTGAATGGGTGCGGCGTGCAGGTCAAGAGCAAGAACCCGGTCCGCCCCGGCCGTTTCCATCAGGCTGGCCACCAGCTTTGCGGAAATCGGAACGCGAGGCTTGTCCTTCCGATCCTGACGAGCGTATCCATAATAGGGTAGCACTGCTGTGATGCGGTCTGCAGACGCCCTCTTCAAGGCATCGATCATCAGCAGTAGTTCCATGATGTTCCGGTCCACCGGCGTGCACGTCGGCTGCACCACGAACACATCCATCCCACGCACGTTTTCCAGGATCTGGACGTAGTTTTCCCCATCCATGAACTGCTTCACACTCGCCGCGCCCAGCGGGCATCCCAGATGCTGGCAAATCTCCTCAGCCAATTTCGCATTGGCATTTCCCGTGAAGATTCTCAGGCGGTCGAGTGTCATTCTGCGTACCAGCTTTGGGGCGGCCATGTTTTTGCCCGCGCGTCCAGACCCAGGCTGCGCCGCCACAGGCTCCGATACCGCGCACGATTCACCGTTTGGAATAAATACGTCGTGGTTGCGGGGAACAACCCGGCCGCATGCCTGGCTTCCTCCCGGCTGTCGAAAAAAGCAAACACAGCGGAACCGCTGCCGGTCATCGAAACCACGGGCGCGCCCGTAGCCTCAAGCTTCTTCTTCCACTGCCGGATTGGCGGATGTTGCCGGAATACGACTCTTTCGAAATCGTTGCGGCATAGCCCGCGCCAGGATGATACTGGAAGTCCCTCCCCGATTTCCCAGCTAAGTAACTGGAAACTATTTATGATACGCGATGTGTCGATTCCGGTCAACGGACCCCGCCCCAGCGCCCGGTAGGCCTCCGGCGTCGAGACGTGAATCCCCGGAGCCACCAACACCCCCCAGGAAGCCTTCGGCTCCGGAAAAGGATACAACTCCTCTCCCCGCCCCATCACTAAACCCGTTCCTCCCAACAGGAAAAACGGAACATCGCTCCCCAACCCGGCCGCCAGCCGCAACAGCCTGTCCATCCCCACGCGCTTGCCCAGCAACTCAGGCAGCGCCAGCAACACCGATGCCGCATTCGTCGACCCGCCGCCCAATCCACCCCCCATCGGGATCTTCTTCTTCACCCGAAATCGTACCGCCGCCCGCACCCCCAATTCCCCCAGCACCGCGTCCGCCGCGCGCAGCATGATGTTATCCGCGATCGCCGGCGTAGAGTCCACCACCACCTCCGTCCGCCGCGCCCGCGCGCATTCCACCTCAATCCAATCCCCCAACGATATCGTTTGAAAAATGCTCCGCAATTCGTGGAAGCCGTCCACCCGTTTCCCTATCACATCCAGTGTGAGGTTGATTTTGGCCAGCGATGGAATTCGGACCCGAGACACGATCTTCATCGTAACCGATGCACGGTAAATCCTTCCATCCCCCTTCCGCCGGTCCGGTAAGGAATTCTTCCCTCATCCCCCGAATCCCAATCGCACGCATTGATAAGAAATGCTTTATCGGTTTGGCACGGCATTTGCTAAATAGAGGGCACGGGGAGAAAGGCAGGCAGGCCGCCCGGCGAAAAGCAGTATGCAAGGTGGCTTGCCTGTCTTCGTACACACCGCCTTTCGAACATCCCGGCGCCATCCTGCGCCGGCAACCAGAACGAAAAATTGAGGAGAACCATACCATGCTGAACACCACCCCTGTGTCTTCACAACCCACGAAGGACAGCCGTTGGAATATTCCCACTGCCGCGGCCCTTGCCCTCGGCCTCATCCTCGCCGGCGGCAATGCCTACCTGCTCGTCCGCACGGACCGCCTCGAAAATCAGGTGAGCGAGCTAAAGGCTGCTTTCAAGGCCGAACTGGTGAGTGTCCAGCAAGAGGTCGCCGCCCGCACCAATACCTATGGCAAGGTGACCGAAGATCTCCGCAGGCAAATTGAAGACACCGGCGCTCGCTCGGCCATGGCCGCCACTGCCGCCTCCCGCGCCAACAACGCCGCCAAAAAATATTCCGACGATTTGGCGAAAAAGCTCGCCGAACAGCAGAAAATGGTCACTGACCAGCACCAGACCCTCGCCGCCCAACTGGGTGAGATGAAGGATGCCTCCACACAAACCTTCGCCAAGGTCGACGGCATCGCCACCGACGTCACCACCGTCAAGTCCGATGTCGCCTCCACCAAGTCCGAACTCGACAAGACCATCGCCGAACTGCGCACAGTGCGCGGCGACATGGGGATCCAGAGCGGCCTCATCGCCACCAACTCCAAGGAACTGGCCGCCCTCCGCTCCTTGGGCGAGCGCAACTACTACGAATTCCAGCTCTCCAAAACCAAAGCCCCGCAGCGCATCGGCGACGTCGCCGTCCAACTCAAGAAGATGGATAGCCGCCGCAACCGCTACACCATCGAACTCATCGCCAACGACAAGCGCGTCGAAAAGAAAGACCGCAGCGTCAATGAGCCGGTTCAGTTCTACATGGCCAAGGCCCGCCTGCCCTACGAACTCGTTGTCAACGAAGTCCGCAAGGACAGCATCGTCGGTTACCTCGCCGCCCCCAAGGTGCGCGAAGTCCGCTAAAGCTCTTGTTCGCCTGACTTGCCCGTAAGACTCTTCCCTAAAGCCGCTGCTCCGGCGCCTCGGAGCGGCGGCGATTTTTTTTATCTACGAAGGAACAACTACCCTTCCCTCCGCCGCGCTCGCATAGGCTGCCTCCACGGCCGCGAAACTGCCGAAATACTCCCGCACTCCCGTCTCGAACTTCGCCCCCGTCCGCAGGCAATCGATGAAATGCTGCTGCGTCGCCCGCACGCTGTCCCCCTTGTATCCCACATCCGTTGCGTGCTTGGTCAGCAGCCTCGCCCCGGCATATACCTCCCCGTTGGCCAGCACGCGTAACACGCCTTCGGTCCCCTCGAACACCGAATCGCCCATCGCCGGCCCGGCGGGTTCCGGGTTCGTGTACCGGCTGCCGTCGATCACACCATCCACGCTCCCATGATTCAGCAACACCACCGCCCGGTCCTCGCCCGCAATCCGCGCATTGTGCCGCCTGGCAAAGGCCTGCAACGAAGCCACCTCGCCAAACAGAAACCGCGCAGTGTCGATCGGATGAATCAGCGTTTCATAAATCAGCAGCCGCGGCATTTCCCGAAAATACGGCTGGTTCGGAAACGGATTCTCCCCCAGCCCATCCCTCTGCCGGATGCGGAACATGTAGGTGAGCGGCTCGCCGATATCTCCCCCCTCGATGCGCCGCTTCACTTCGCGGTACCACGGCTGCCACCGCCAGTTCTCGTGCACCATCACCCTCGCACCCGCGCCTTCCACCAGCGCGATCATCTCCCGCGCCTGCTCCAGGTTTTCCGCCAGCGGCTTCTGCACAATCGCCGCGATGCCCCGTTCCACCGCCATGCGCACCAGCGGCAAATGCGTATCCGGCCGCGTGGCGATGTCCACAAAGTCCGGCCGTTCCCGATCAAGCATCTCCGCCACATCCGTGTAAGCACGCGGAGCCGCCGCCTGTGCCCGCTCCAACATCGGATCGCACGCCGCCACCAGTTCCACATCCGGCATTCGCCGCCATGCCTCTATCTGAATGTTGCCGAAAAATCCGCAGCCGGCGATCACTCCACGAAGGGTACCCATATGATGCGTCTACCAGCATAAGATAGGGCATATGTTCCTGAGAACCGTGCTCTGCTCTCTCGCTTTGGCCACGGCGGGTTTCGCGCAAAACGCCGATCCCATGCGCCCCGATCCCAACATGCCGCGGCCCATCGCCGCCCGCGACACCGTCTGGATCGAAGAGATGACATGGATCGAAGTGCGCGATGCGCTGAAATCCGGCAAGCGCACGGCGATCGTATCCACCGGCGGCGTGGAGCAGAACGGCCCCTACCTCGCCGCGGGCAAACACAACTACGTGCTGCGCGCTACCTGTGAAGCCATCGCCCGCAAGCTCGGCAATGCCCTTGTCGCCCCCATCGTCCCGTTCGTCCCCGAGGGCGACATCTCTCCGCCCACCGGCCACATGCTCTACCCCTCCACCATCAGCGTCCGCGAGGAAACCTTCCAGCGCCTCCTCACCGACATCGCCGAAAGCCTCAAACAGCATGGCTTCCAGCACGTCATCCTCATCGGTGACAGCGGCGGAAACACCAAAGGCATGGCCGCTGTCGCCGCTGCGCTCACCAGACGTTGGGGCCGGACCGCATCCATTCACCACATCCCCGAATACTACGACTACGCAAGCGTCAAATCCTGGCTGGAAAAGCAGGGCATCCGCCAGACCGACGAAGGCATGCACGATGATTTCGCCATGTCCGCCCAGATGATGCTCATCGATCCCACCACCGTCCGCATGAAGGAGCGCATGGCCGCCGGCAAGTTCTCCATAAACGGAGTGCCCCTGGCCCCGATCCAGAAGACCGTGGCCTGGGGCAAGCGTATCGTCGACTATCGGGCCGAAATCACCGTGGCCGCCATTCGCAAGGCTATTGCGCGCTGACCTGCCAGCACTCTTCAAACGCCTCCAGGTGATTGTAGGATGCCGCCATCAGATTATTAAACACGCGCTTGATATCGAACTTCTCCACCACCTTCAGCGAGTTCTCCAGATCCGCGATGTCCGTCTTCTCTACCAGCGCCCCTACCGCCAGCGCATCCTCCAAAGAGGCATCGCCCTTGGCCGCCAATTGCTGATACAGCGCCAGCAAATCCGCATTGCGAAACTCGCCTTCCTTCAGCTCCACTGCCGGGTCGGCTAGGTTGTACCGCTCCAGCAGCCGCCCGATCGCTTCAAAGTGCGTCTGCTCGCTCTTCGCAATCCGGTCGAAGATCGCCACGTTGTACTTCGCGAAAAAGCGCCGGTACAGATCCCGCGCCATCTTCTCCTCCTCGCGCATGAAGCTGAGTTGCTTTGCCTCCTCCGCCGTCGGCGCCGCCGCAACCACCGGCGTCCCGGGGCCGCCCTGTGCAAATGCCGCCGCCGCCATCACCAGTCCAAGAATCTGATTCCGAAACATTTTCGTTCTCCTTTGTCGCGATCGGTTTTCCGATACGCAAAGGAAAATGCATGCCCGCTGCCATCGCAAAACTCCAATGTTTCCAGCAAAACGGCCCCACGCACCGCGCAAAGCTTGCGCAAACGCTAGTTCCGCACCATCCCGGTTTGCGCGGTATCGTACCCCGCCAGCACTTCCAGCTTCCGCCGCAACGCCGCCCGCTGCAACACATCCAGAAACGCCTGCGCCGCCGGATGCTCCAGCGTCTCCCGCCGCATCGCGAAGTCATACCGCTCGCTCCGCAACGGAACAAAATCGAGCCCGAACGTCATCGCCGCCGAGCGCGTCGCCACACAGCAATCGGCCCCGCCCTCCAGCACCCGGTACGCCGCCGCCAGATGCCCCAGCGCCACATCGTCAAAGCCGCGGATCCGCTTCGCCTCTACACCAGCCACATCCATCAATCGCTCCAGCAGTGTCCGGCTTCCCGAGCCCGCCTCCCGATTCACAAACCGAACCGTCTTCCCCGTCAAATGCTCCACCTTGCGAATCCCCTTCGGATTGCCCGCCGCCGTCACCAGCCCTTCCTCCCAACTGGCAAACGTCACCAGCAGAAAATCCTCCCCTGGAAAATGCGCGCGCAAATACGGCAGATTAAACTCGCCCGTTGCCGCATCTTCCAGGTGCGTGCCCGCCACATGCACGCTCCCCTGCTGCAGCCAGTCAAGCGCCAGCCGGCTCGACGCGCCCGCCGGAATGACTTCGACGCCACTCAACTTCTCCACCATCCGCCCCAGCAGCCCCACCGCCGGATCGCACCCCGCCAATATCAATTTGCCCTTGTAGCTTTCCTCCTTCGCGAACACCGCCAGATCGGCCTTGCTCCGCGTACACTTCGCCACCACTCCATCCGCCTCGGGAAGATAGTATGGCGTCGCATCCACCGGAACCCCGATCAGCCGCTCCCCCATCCGGCACAATCGAACCGGCTGCCCCTTCGACACCGGCGCCCGGCTCAACAGTTCCGCCGATACCGTACTCGCCGCCTCCGCCGCTTCGCCTTCCAGCGAAAACAGCGCTTCCACGGTCACTTCCAATTCCCGAGCCAGTTTCAGCGCCACTTCCGTATTCGGCGTGTACGACCCCGATTCCATCGCGTGAATCGTCTGGCGGCTCACGCCCACCCGCCGCGCCAGGTCCGACGCTCCCAGCCCGCGCTGCCGCCGCACCGCGCCCAGTTGATTGCGCACCCGCTGTTCCATATCAGAACTTCACCTTTAGCACGAACTCAAACACACGCGGATCGAGCGCCGCCGTAATCGAACCGAACGCCGGACTCCCGAA
>CALFYN010000364.1 GCA_937952345.1 uncultured Acidobacteriota bacterium | reverse complement strand
TATCCCGGCCCAAAGCGCAACTTTGTCTTCAACGCGTCCACCATCTGGTGGGCGCAAGGGCTCTCCTCTCCCCCCGGCCATATCCTTCCGTGGTCCCACTGGGTGCGCCCGCACGGCCCCGATGCTAGAGTACAAAGAATCACATCCAACCTGCTTCGCCGCGCCCTCCAGGCCGGGAAAGGATAATCACGCATGCCGTTCTGCAACAATTGCGGAAATGAAATCGAAGCTGTAGCCCGATTCTGCGTCCGTTGTGGCGCGGGAATCGCCCAAGCCGTGGTCGTTCCTCCACCTGCCCCGAAGGCCACGCCGCACCGGCTCACCTTCCACGGCGCCGGAGGCGAACTCCTGCTCCTCTACATCAAAACAATTCTGCTCTCCATTGTTACCCTCGGCATCTACTCCTTCTGGGGCCGTACCCGCATCCGCTCCTTCTTCGCCGAAAACACCCGCTTCGACAATGTCGCCTTCGCCTATCACGGCACTGGCCTCGAACTGCTCACCGGCTTTGCCAAAGCCATCGGTCTTGTCCTCCTGCTCGGCGTGCAGATGGGAGTCTGCATCCTCGCCGCCGGAGAAACCGCCGGCGCCATCATCGGCGGCATCATCTTCGCCGCCGGCATCCTCATCCTCGCACCACTGGCAATGATCGGTGCATGGCGCTACCGCCTCAGCCGCACCTCGCTACGCGGTATTCGTTTCTCATTCCGGGGTAATCTCATCGATTTCTCCAAAATCTACTTCCCCGGGCTTCTCCTCACCATCGTCACCTTCTCCCTGTACGCACCGTACTTCTGGAACAACATCCGCCGCTATTACGCCAACAACGCCTACTACGGCAACGCCCGCTTTGCCTATAACGGCGAAGGCCGCGATCTGTTCGTTCCCTGGATCCTCAGCCTCATCCTCACTCCCTTCACCCTCGGCATCAGCATGCTCTGGTTCCAACTGCAGCGCTTCAACTATCAGTGGAGCCGCACCCAATTCCAGAGCGCCCGCTTCGCGTCCGCCATCGCTTTCGGTGACTTTTTTCTGCTCCACCTCACCAATCTGCTGCTCACCATCTTCACGCTTGGCATCGCCACCCCGTGGGTCATGATCCGCACCGTTCGCTTCGCCTTCGATCGGGTCACATTGAACGGAGAACTCAGCCTGCAATCCATCGCCCAGGAGTTCATTGACTCCGGCGCAACCGGCGAAGGCATCGAATCCCTACTCGAGGACGGAGCCACCGACCTCGGCTTCGGAATGTAATCCAATGATCCCCCGCCTCGCACTCTCTCTACCGCTGTTTCTGTGCGCGATCCACGCCGCGCCGCCGGAAGACTACACCTTCGAAAAAGCACAAACCTTCCTCAATACCTACTGCCAGAATTGCCACAAATCAAACGTAGGCGGATTCCAGTTGAGCGTCGTCGCCACCCCCGCCACGCTGCGCACATCGCCCGTCAAGTGGAACCGCGCCGCGCTCCGCACACGCAACGGCGAGATGCCGCCCAAAGGTTCCCCCGCCCCCGATGTAGATGCGCGCATCGCCTTCGCCAACTGGGTGGAGCACTCCCTCCGCCAGGAAGCCTGCGCCGAAGGCATTGTCCCCGGGCCCACCCCCATCCGCCGTCTCAACCGCGACGAATACTCCGCCACCATCCGCGACATGCTGGATATCCACATGGATTTCGGCGCCACGCTGCCCGCTGATGGCGCGGGCGGCGAAGGCTTCGACAACGCCGCCGAAACGCTTTTCCTCTCGCCACTGCATTCGGAAAAATACATGGAAGCCGCGAAGTTCGTCATGGATTTCGCCGCCAAGGAATACAAATCGCGCCAGAAGATTTTCGTCGCCTATCCCGGCAAAGGCGTTACTTCCGATCAGGCCGTCCGCCGTATCCTCGCTTCCTTCCTGCCTCGCGCATTCCGCCGCCCGGTCAGCGATGACGAGATCGCTCCATACTACGCGCTCTATCAAACCGCCCGCAAGCAAGGCCAGGATTTCGAACCAGCCATCCTATTCGCACTGCGCGCCGCGCTGGTTTCTCCCAACTTCCTCTTCCTCACCGTGCCGCCCGCAACCGGCGCGGGCCCGAAGGAACTCGATCAGTACGCGCTGGCATCGCGCATCTCTTATTTCCTCTGGGGCAGCCTCCCCGATGAATTCCTCACCGATCTCGCAGCCGCCGGCAAACTGCACGAACCCGCCGTGCTGCGCTACCTCGTCGAGCGCATGCTGCGCAATGACCGTTCCCTCGTCTTCGCGCAGCGATTCACTGAGCAATGGCTGGGCACCCGCGACCTGCGCGGCGACAAAGCCCCCGACGCGAAGCTCTTCCCCACCTACGCAACCGACGAGGAACTGCGTGGCGACATTCGCTTCCAGCCCATCCTCTTCTTCCGCGAAGTGCTCACGCAAAATCTCTCCCTGCTCAGCTTCATCGAATCCAAAGGCACCATCGCCACCAGCAACCTCGCCAAACACTTCGGTGAAAAGCTCCCCGTGCGGTCGAACGCCGCCAAGCAGCCGCAATGGGTGGAACTGCCCGAAGGTTCAACGCGCGGCGGATTGCTCGGCATGCCCGCCGTGCTCGCTGTCAGTTCGCATCCCTATCGCACCAGCCCCGTACTGCGCGGCGCATGGGTGCTCGATACCATCCTCGGTACGCCGCCGCCTCCTCCGCCGCCGAATGTGCCCGCGCTCGAAGAACCCCACGCCGGCTCCGCGCCGAAAACATTACGCGACCGGCTGATGCAGCACCGCACCAACCCCGTCTGCGCAAGCTGCCACGATAAGATCGACCCGCTCGGATTTGCCCTCGAAAACTACGATGTCATCGGACGCTGGCGCACCGAAGACGGCGGCAAGGCCATCGACAATTCCGGCGAATTCCCCGATGGCACAAAGTTCAGCGGTCCCATCGAACTGAAAGCCGCCCTGCTCCAGCGCAAGGATCTGTTCCTGCGCCACCTCACCGCGAAGATGCTTGGCTATGCGCTGGGCCGCGGCCTGACCCTGAAGGATTCCTGCACCGTCGATGCCATCGTCCAAAAAGTGAAAGATAATGAGTTCAAGGCCCGAACACTGATCGAAGAGATTGTTCTGAGCGTACCCTTCCGTTACCAGATGGCGCGCGCCGGGACAAAGAGGGAGCTGACCAACCGTGACTAAGCCTATATCCCGACGCACCATTCTGCGCGGCGCTGGTGTTGCCCTTGGCCTGCCGTGGCTCGAAGCTTCCGCCGCCACCACACCGCGTCATCCGGTGCGCATGGCGGCGCTCTACATGCCGAACGGCGTCAACGTCCCGGCCTGGACACCGCAAGGCCAGGGCCGCGACTTCCAGCTTTCCCCCACCCTGCAGCCGCTCGCCTCACTCAAAGACAAGATCACCGTACTCAGCAATCTCTGGAACGCGAATTCGAAAGGCGGTGATGGCCACTACGTCAAAGAGGCCGCCATCCTCACCTGCGCCACCATCAAGAAGACGCCCGGCGCGGACATCGCCAACGCCACCTCCGTCGATCAGGTGGCCGCCCAGCGCATCGCCAATCTCACCCCGCTGCCTTCGCTCGAATTGGGCGTCACACCCGTCGCCATCGGCGTCGATGCGGTCGTAGGCTACACGCGCATCTACGGCTCGCACATCGCCTGGAGCAATCCCACCACGCCGCTCGCGCGCGAGATCAATCCACGCTCGGTCTATGAACGCCTCTTCCGCGCCGCTTCCGGCCCGCAAGGCAACGCCGCGAAAATGGACGCTCTTATACTCGACCGCGTGCTCGGCGACGCCAAACGCCTGCGCGGCCAAATCGGCGCCGAAGATCGCATCCGCCTCGATGAATACCTCTCCGTGATGCGCTCCCTCGAGGAGCGCGTCCAACGTGCCACCACCGCCAGCAAGACGCCCTGGAAACCGCGCGTGCCGATTGACCCCAATGCCGCGCCCACGGATCAGCCCGTCAATCACGCCGAGCACGTACGTCTCATGCTCGACATGATCGCCCTCGCCTTCCAAACCGACACCACCCGCGTCAGCACCTTCATGTTCGGCAACGCCGTCAGCAACGTAAGCTTCCGCTTCCTTCCCGGAGTCAGCGCCGGCCACCACGATGTCTCGCACCATCAGAACGACGCCGACAAGCTGCGCCAGTATCAGATCATCAGCCAGTGGCACATTGAGCAATTCGCTTACCTGCTCAACAAACTCGAAAACATGAAGGAAGGCGAAGGCACCGTGCTCGACAACGCGATGGTGCTGTTCGCCTCCGCACTCAGCGACGGCAACAAGCACGATCCGCATCGTCTGCCGCTCGTGCTCGGCGGACGTGGCGGTGGCCGCATCGATTCCGGTCAGCACCTCGTCTACTCCGACGATTCGCCCATGGCCAACCTCTACGTCTCCATGCTCGATGCCTTCGGAACCCCCGTCGAGCGCTTCGCCGACAGCACCGGCCATCTACCCGGCCTCCTCAAGGATTCCTAGCATGCGCACTCTCGCCCTGCTCTGCGCGCTCACCGCAACGCTCACCGCCGCCGATCTCACCGGCATCTGGGTCGGCCAATACCCCGGCCGCAACAACGAACCCATCGACATCGCCTTCCAGTTCCAGCACAAGGGCGAAGTGCTTGCCGGCAAGCTCTACGGCGACTTCAAGAGCATGCGTATCGTCGAAGGAAAAGTCACCGGCGACGAAGTGATCTTCATCGTCATCGCGGAAGAGCAGGCCGGCAATCAGATCAACGAAACCCGCCTCAAATTCACCGGCACGCTGAAGGGCGGGGAACTCGAACTGACCCGCGAACGCGAGTCCTCGCGCAATGCGGGCAACGGCGGCGAAGTGCAATCGCGCAACAACACCAAGCTCACCTTCCGTTTGAAACGTCTGTAACCCGGAATGTTCTACGAACCCAAGAGCGGGCATCCGCTGCCCCACGATCCATTCAAATCCTGTGTCGCGCCGCGCCCCATCGGCTGGATCTCCACGCTCAGCCGCGACGGCATCCCCAACCTCGCGCCGTTCAGCTACTTCAACGCCGTCTGCGACGATCCCCCCACCGTCCTCTTCTCCGCCTCCGGAAAGCACGCCGAAGGCTCCATCAAGGATTCGGCGCTCAACGCCAAAGAAACCGGCGAGTTCGTCTACAACATGGCCACCTGGGAGTTACGCGAGCCGATGAATCTATCCTCCGCCTCCGTCCCCCGCAGTGTCGATGAATTCGAACTCGCGGGCCTCGATAAAGCCCCATCGCGTATCGTCAAGCCGCCCCGCGTTGCCCAATCGCCTGTTCAGTTCGAATGCAAGACCGTCCGTATCGTGGAACTCTCCCCCGTCAACACCATCGTCTTCGGTGAAGTCGTCGGCATCCACATCGATGAGCGCATCGTTACCAACGGCCGCATCGATCTCACCAAAGCCCTGCCCATCGCGCGTCTCGGCTACATGGAGTACACCGTCGTGCGCGAAATCTTTGAAATGAGACGCCCATGAAACTCTGCATTCCGCTTCTCGCCGCCACCGTCTGCCTGGCGCAGAACCCGGCCGATACGCTCGTGTCGCCCGAAGTGCATCCGGATCGCAAAGTCACCTTCCGCATCCACGCCCCGCGCGCCTCCGATGTCTCCTTCTTCGGCGATTGGATGCCCGCCAACACGCGAGAGAAAATGACGCGCCAGCAGGGCGGCATCTGGAGCGTCACCCTCGGCCCGCTTCCTCCCAGCATCTATCTCTATTCGTTCGTCGTCGACGGGCTCATGATTGCCGACCCCGTCAATCCGCGCGTCAAACTGCGCGCCCGCACCTCGGCGAGCATGGTGGAAGTTCCCGCCGAAACGCCGGCACTCTGGCAAATCCGCGATGTTCCGCACGGCGACGTGCAGATCAACTGGCAGAAATCGAAAGTGCTCAACGGCGAAACGCGCTGGATCTGGATCTACACGCCGCCAGGCTACGAAAAAAGCAGCCGCCGCTATCCCGTGCTCTATCTCTTCCACGGTTCCAACGACACCGCCGGCGGATGGGTGCTCGCCGGCCAGGCCAACTTCATCCTCGATAACTTGATCGCCGAAAAGAAGGCCGTGCCGATGATCGTCGTCATGCCCTACGGCCATGCCGTACCCTTCGGTTCGCCCCGCGAAGTGCAGGCGAAGAACACGGCGCTCTACGACGACTACATCATGAAGGATGTGATGCCCCTGGTGGAATCGAAGTACCGCGTAGCCCCGGGCAAAGCCAATCGCGCCGTTGCCGGGCTCTCCATGGGCGGTGGCCAATCCATCCACATCGGCTTCAGCCACCTCAATCTCTTCAGCGCCATCGGAGCATTCAGCGCGGCTGCCCCCGCTGATTTCGAAACCCGCTTCGCGGACGTGCTCAAAGATCCCAAAGCCACCAACGCCCAATTGAAAACGCTCTGGATCGCCTGTGGCAAAGACGATTTTCTCCTCAAGCGCAATCAGGATTTCACCGCGCTGCTGAAGGCTCACCAGATCCGACATACCTTCGAAGAGACAGAAGGCGCGCACACCTACACCGTGTGGCGCCGATACCTGGGCGAATTCGCACCGCTCCTGTTCCGCTAATCAAAGAACGCATACACATTCCCAAACGCCCGCGCCCATCGCGCCCGCGCCAGATGAAATTCGTAGCGCGTCCGGATCTCCGTATCCTCCGTCTGCGCCAGCGTCCCCTGCGCCGTGATCGTATCCAGATTCGTCGCAATCCCCGAAGAAAATCGCAACCGCGCCAATTCCAGGCTCTGCTTCGCCGCGGCCACGGCATCCTGCGCCGCGCGCAGCGAAAGCAGCGCCGCATTCGCTTCAATCTCCGCCTGCTTCATCTCCTGCGCGATCTGCAAATCCAGATCACGCCGTTGTGTCTTCGTCTGCTCGATCCGTGCCTTCGCCGCCTGAATCTCAGATGCAATGCGCCCGCCCGTCCACAACGGAATCGCCAGCGTCGCGCCCACCGCATACGTAGACAGGCTCCGGTCCGGACCCGTCCCCGCCAGCCCATAATTCCCCAGAAACGCCAATCGTGGCAAGCGTTCGCGCTCGGCACGCCGGCGATCCTGCTCCGCCGCATCCAACCGCGCCTGCAGCGCACGCACCTCGGGCCGGTCCGCGGCTGCCGGTGCAACCGCACGCAACTCCAATGCCGGAGCCTCCAGCGCTACCTCCTGCTGCGGCATCCCAATCGTCCGCAGCAACAACGTTGCCAGCGCTTCGCGCTCGCCCCTGGCCAGCGCCAGCACCGCTTGCTCGGAATGAAATTGCTGCGCCGCGCGCGCCACATCCAGCTTGCTCGCCGTGCCCGCTTGTTCGAATTGCCGCGCTTGTTCCAACACAGCCTCGGCCGTGACCCGCCGCGCCTCCGCCGCCGCAATGCGCGAATCCGCCTGCTGGATCTGCAGGTAAAGCTGCAACACCGCCAGCAGAGTCGCTTCCTTCGCAGTCTGCACATCGTACCGCAGTGCAGCTTCCGTGCCCTTCGCCGCGCGAATGCGTGACAGAAGGCTCAGATCAATCACATTCTGCGTCAACACCGGCCGCGCATCGAACGTGCGGAATGGCCCCACCCGCGATCCGAGCCCCGGAATAATCAGCCCGATATTCTGCAGGTTGATCGTCTGATACGTCCCGTTGACCCCCAGGCTCACCTGCGGCTGATAGCCCGACCGCACATTGCGCGTCGCCGCCTCCGCCTCCAGCACCCGCAGATTCGCCAGTTGCACAGCTGGATTCAGCTTCTCGGCCTGCTCCATCGCCTCGCGCAGCGTCAACGCCTGCAGGGCCACCGTGGCCATCAGAAAACTAACGAACAGGTTCGACATAAGCATCCACTCGCAATCCCACAGGCAGTGTCTGGCCCGCGTCCAGTTCAATCAACGTCTCCAGAATCTTCGTGTCCACCCGCTCCGTGGGCGCATCCGTCCGAACATTCTTGCGTCCCAATGTTTGCCCGATCTCAACTATCTTGCCGCTGAATCGTTTGTCTCCGTAAGCGTCCGCCCGCACATACGCCAACTGCCCGAGCGCGATCCGCGCCACGTCCGTCTCATCCACGTCAGCGCGCACGCGAAGCCGCGACGTATCGCCCAGCGCCACAATCGGCGTGTTCGCGTTCGTCGAAACGCTCTCCCCCGATTGCAGATACCGCCGCAGCACCACGCCGTCGATCGGCGAGCGAATGTACGTCTTCTCCAGAAAGGCCTCCGCCTCGCGAATGCGCGCCCGCGCGCTCAGCACTTCCGCTTCCGCCCGCATGCGCTCGTCCTGACGCGCCTCGGCGGCAACAAACGCGGAGCGCTCGCGAGCGGCCTCCAGCCGCGCCATCGCCACACGGTACTCGCGGTCGACGATATCGAACTCCGTCCGTGAAATCGCCCCCTTCTCCAGCAGCATTTCCCGCCGCACGCGCTCCGCCCGCGCCGTCTCCAGTACAGCCTCCGCCTCACGAATCCCGGCCCGTGCCTCGCGACGCTCCTCCAGCCGCGATCCATTCAGCAATCGAGCCAGCGCCGCCTCGCGCTCGGCAAGCCCGGCCTTCGCCAACTCCACCCGCGCCGCCGCATCGCCATTCTCCAGCACCGCGATCACCTGCCCGCGCGACACCCGGCTGCCTTCCTTCACCAGAACCACCTTCAGCTTTCCATCCATCTCCGATCCGATCTTGATCTCCTCGGAAACCGGTTCCACCACACCCGCGGCCACCACCTGGCGCGGCGCCGTGGACACAGGCGGAACAGCCTGTGCCTTCGGTTTCGATTCGACGTTCGCCTTGCTGTACACCACCAGCCCCGTGGCGGCAATTACAGCGGCCAGCATCCATTTCTTCATGCTGCGACTCCTTGTTCTTCGCTAACGGCTTTGCCGTCTTCAATGCGCACGATCCGGTGCGCGTATTCGAGCACCCGCGGATCATGCGTAACCACCACCACGGCGCGGCCCTGTTCCCGCGCCAGTGACGAGAGAATTTCCACCACCGTGCGCCCGCTCACCGAATCGAGCGCCGCTGTCGGTTCATCGGCCAGAATGATCGGCGGATCCCCGGCCAGCGCACGCGCAATCGCCACGCGTTGCTTCTGTCCGCCACTCAAGTCGGCGGGAAACCGCTTGGCCTTGTCCGCCAGCCCGACGCGCGTCAGCAACTCCATCGCCCGCTGCCGCGCCTTACCCCCGCGAATGCCCTTCAGGTCCAGTGCAATCTCCACGTTCTCGCGCACCGTCAGCGCGGGAAACAGATTGAAGCCCTGAAAGATGAACCCGAAGTGGCGCAGTCGCACCGCCGGCAATGCCGACTCGCGTAGCCCCACCATCTCCTGCCCGTCGATCTTCACACTGCCCTTCGTCGCCTGCAGGATGCAGCCCATGATCGAAATCAGCGTCGTCTTTCCCGAACCCGAAGGCCCCATCAACACCAGAAACTCCCCGGCATTCACGTCCAGCGACACGCCATTCAACGCGTGCACCTCCGCCGAGCCCTTCCCATACGTCTTGTACAAATCGCGTATCTGAATCATCGTCTTTTACCCCCGGAACACCATCGCTGGATCAATCGACGTCGCCTTCCGAATCGACAACACCGATGCCCCCGTGCACATCACAATCGCCAGCCCGAACACACCCGCCACCATCTCCGGAGGCATCAGAATCAGCGCATCGCCCGACCGGCTTCCTTCCACCACGAAGTGCGCCACGGCAATCGCGATGGCGTATCCCAGCAACGCGCTCAGCAGAGCCTGCTGCAAGATTACTTTGTACAGGTATCCGTTAGTCGCACCCATCGCCTTCAAAGTCCCGAACTCGCGAATGTGGTCCACCGTCGCCGCATAGATGGTCTGCGCCACCACCACGGTCCCCACCAGCAATCCCAGCACGGCTCCCATCAGCGTCGTCACCCCCGCTCCCGTGGAGAACACCCAGTAATTCTGCGTCTTCCGCAGCATTTCCTCGTTGGTGTACACATCCACGCTCGGAACATTCTGCTGCAATCTTGTTTTCAGCCCCGCCAGGTCCACGCCCGGTTCTGCCCGCACCACCAGGAACACCGTCAAATCCTGCGTCATCGGAATATAATCCAGCGCGTTCTTGAAAGACGTGTAGACGTACGGCGCAGTCGTGAACGACCGCACGCCATCCGTATAACCCACCACCCGCGCCCGCCGCCCGTTGATCTCCACCGTGTCCCCAATCTCCACCCCGCCCAGTTTCCCCCGGTAATGCTGGTCGATGATCACCGTGTCGTCGCCCTTCAAATCGTCCACGCTCCCGGCAATCAGTTCCCAGGGTCCGCCCAACCGGCTATCTACATCGAAGCCCACCACCTGCACCGCTTCCTGCGCCCCCGTCGGCAGCTTCCAATTCGCGAACACCAGCGCATACGGACGCACATCCTTCACGCCCTCCACTTGCAGCGCCTTGTACCGCCGCCGCTCCGGAATCGGCGAGCCCCCGTTCACATGCGGCAGCCCCGGCGCGGTAATCCATAAGTCCACACCCGAATGCTCCACAATATTTGCCGAGGTTTCCAGAAATCCAAGAAATAATCCGAATTGCACAACAATGAGAATCAGGGCGAAGACGACGCCGGTCAGCGTGACGGCGAGCCTCACCTTGTCATGAAACAGATTGCGAATGGCTAGGGTTGACATATGTTAACAGCGACCTGTTACTAAACACTGTTCAGTTTATCACGATCGTACTTTTTGTCAAGGGTATCTTGAGCTTCCGGCGGTGCGAGTACGAAGCGGGTAAAATGAGAGGAGCAGATGCCTGAGGTAGCCCGAT
>CALFYN010000363.1 GCA_937952345.1 uncultured Acidobacteriota bacterium | reverse complement strand
GGCCGAGCGCAACATCGAAATTGAACTGAGCGACAGCGCGCGCCGTTATCTTGTGCATGCGGGCTATGACGCAAGCTACGGAGCACGGCCGTTGAAGCGCGCCATTCAACGGGAGATCGAAACGCCGCTCGCCCGTTTGCTGCTCAGCGGACAGGTGCGCGAGCAGCAGACCGTACTGGTGGAACTGGACCGCGGTGAATTGCGCTTCACCGCACAGGCCCGGGAGCATGCCACCGTCTGATGTGTTCCGGCGCTGGCTGCCCGAGACAATTGCGTCCAAACCAAGGTGGGGCGCGTCTAACAGAGAAGGAGAGGAAACAAAGAACATGGAAAACGAAAATCAGGTCCGCGAACTGCCATTGCTGCCATTGAAGAACGTGGTGTTGTTTCCCCACCTTCTCTTGCCGCTCACGGTGGGCCGAGCCCAGTCGCTGGCCGCGGTGAACGCCGCTCTCGCCAGTGAGGATCAGGAGATCATTCTGGTGGCGCAGCGGAATCCGCAGCAGGAAGAGCCGACGCAGGACGATTTGTACACCATCGGAACACGGGCCATCATTCGCCGCTTCTCGAAGGGCGAAGACCACATGGAAGTGTTCTGTCTGGGCGTGGAGCGCATTGTCGTCATCAAGGTGGAGACCGCGGGGGAATACCCGGTGGTGCGGTTCCAGCCGCTTCCCCTCCCCGAAGACAGCGGAGCCGAAGTGGAGGCTCTGCAGCGCGCCGTTACCGAATTGACCACGCGGGCCATTCAGTTGACCCAGAACCAGAGCCAGATGGAACTGGACCGGCTGCTGGCGGGCACGGACGATCCGATGCGGCTGGTGTTCCTGGTTGCCTCGATGCTCAGCCTGGATCTGCCGAAGGCGCAGGCGTTGCTGGAAGCGGCCACGCGGCTGGACGCGTTGCGCATGATGCACACGTATCTCTCCTACGAGGTGCAGGTGCTCGAATTGCGCAACAAGATCGCTACTGAGGCACGAACGGAAATCAACAAGGAGCAGCGCGAATACCTGCTGCGCCAGCAACTGCGCGCCATTCAGGCCGAACTCGGCGACAAGGGCGGGGACGCCGGCGAGATCGAGGCGCTGAAGGAAGCGCTGGGGAAAGCGGACCTTCCCGACGATGTGCGCAAGGAGGCCGAGCGCGAATTGAAGCGGCTGGAAAAGCTGCCCACGGCGTCGCCGGATTATCACGTTATTCGCACGTACCTTGATTTCGTTCTGGAGCTGCCGTGGCGCAAGTACACGGAAGACAATCTGGACATCGCCAATGCGCGCCGCATCCTGGATGACGATCACTACAACCTGAAAGAGGTGAAAGGGCGCATTCTGGAGCACCTCGCCGTGCTCAAGTTGAATCCGTCGGCCAAGGCTCCGATTCTGTGCTTTGTGGGCCCTCCGGGAACGGGGAAGACTTCGCTCGGCCAATCCATCGCGCGCGCCATTGGACGCAAGTTCGAGCGCTTCAGCGTGGGCGGCCTGCATGACGAAGCCGAGTTGCGCGGCCACCGCCGCACGTACATCGGCGCCATGCCCGGCCGCGTGGTGCAGGCGCTGCGCCGCGCGGGCGCTTCGAATCCCGTGGTGCTGCTGGATGAAGTGGACAAGCTCGGGCGCGATTACCGCGGCGACCCGTCGGCGGCGCTGCTGGAGATTCTCGATCCGGAACAGAACAACAAATTCCGGGATAATTACCTTGATTTACCGCTCGATTTGTCGAAAGTGATGTTTATCGCCACGGCCAACGGGCTGGAATCGATTCCCCGCCCGTTGCTGGACCGCATGGAAATCCTGCGCCTGTCGGGCTACAGCGAGGAAGAGAAGGTGGAGATCGCCCGCAAGTACATCCTCCCGCGGCAGTTGAAGGAGACTGGACTGAAGCCTGAAGAAGTGACCTTCACCGATGGTGCCCTGGAATCGCTGATCCGCAATTACACGCGCGAAGCCGGCTTGCGGCGTCTGGAGCAGAATGTCGGCCGCATCGCACGCAAGATCGCGCTGAAGGTGGCGGAAGGGAATCAGGCAGCGCTCGAAGTGAAACCGGAAGATGTGACCGAATTCCTGGGACCGGAGCCCTTCCATCTGGAAGAAATGCGCCGCGACCTGCAGCCCGGCGTGGCGGCGGGCCTGGCCTGGACGGAAACCGGCGGCGACATGCTGTATATCGAAGCCACGCTGCTGCCGGATGGCAAGGACATGACGCTGACGGGCCAGTTGGGCGACGTGATGCAGGAATCGGCGCGCGCCGCGCGCAGCTATCTGTGGTCGCATGCCAAGGAATATGGCATCGACACGCAGAAGTTCAAGGATTGCGGCGTGCACGTCCACGTTCCGGCGGGAGCGGTGCCCAAGGACGGCCCCTCGGCCGGCATCACCATGACCGTGGCTCTGGCTTCGCTCTATACGGGGATCGCTGCCCGTGGCGATACGGCCATGACCGGCGAAGTGACGCTGACTGGGCTTGTGCTGCCGATCGGCGGCATTAAGGAAAAAGTGCTTGCCGCGCGGCGCGCCGGTATCCGCCGGATCGTGCTGCCGAAGGCGAACATGAAGGATCTGCGCGACCTGCCGGAGAACGTGCGCGGTGAGATGGAATTCGTTCCGGTGGAGCGCGTGCAGCAAGTCATCGCGGCATTGATCCCGCAACTCGCCGAGCAGGTGTCACTGGCCGCATAAACGCTAATTGCCTGTTTCGAAACGGACGCGCGCCGCGCCGAGGTGGATTTCGTCTCCATCCTCGAGCGCGGTGCCCTTGCTCGCACCCTTCGGCAGGGCGATGGTTTCCCCGCCCCGGAAAATGCGCGTGCCGCGCGATCCGCTGATGTGATCGAACAAGAAGAACCGGCCGATGGAGGCATCCCAGCGGACATAAGCATGCTCGCGGGCCACGCTGGTTTCCGCTTCGGCGAACGCGACCTGATTGATGCGCAAGATGGATCCATTGGCGGAAACCACTTCGCGCAGCCGTCCGAGGTTTACGCGGTCGGAAACAATTTCCACCGCCGTTGTTTCGGCCTCGCCTTTCACCACGAGAAGCCGCGCCGGCGGCCGCGCACCCACGGCGGGCCCTGTGGGGGCCTTGGCGAATTGCAACTGAAATGGCTGCTCCGACACGGCCAGCGCCGGATTCACGGTCACCTGCAGCGCCACACGCAAGCCACGCACGCGGCAGCCTTCTTCGAGAATCAACTCCTCAATGCGCTGGGAGAACGGCGGATCGGTGGTGAGGACGGCCTCATAGGCGTCGCGCTGTTCCTCGTCTTTCGTGAAGATGCCGATGGAGATTGCGGTAAAGGGGAACACCTTGATGCCTTTGTCCTGCGCGAGAATGCGTCCCCGCACGCCTTCTTGTACCGCCTTGCACACTTCGAGCAGCGTTTTCTCCTTCGGCACCGCGGTCAATTGCTTGGTCGCCGAGGAGATTTTCGATTGAAACCACGACTCCAGGTTATCGAGCAGGTTGGGCATTCTGTGTCTCCTGCGAGCGCTGCATACTGCGATAAGCGGCCATGACTTCGGCCGCCACCGGAGCCGCCGCGCGCCCGCCATACTGGCCATTTTCCACAATCACGGCGAACGCCGTCTTCCCTTCGTAGCCGATGAACCAGGCATGGCTCGGCTTCTTGACGATCTCCGCGGTACCCGTCTTGCCATGCATATCGAGGCCGGCGACGTTGGCGCTGCGCCCCGTGCCCTGCGTCACCACGCCGCGCATGGCCTTGCCGATCTGTTCGGCGAGATCCTCGCTCAGCACGCGCCGCGGCTCCTCGGTGCGCGGATTCGATTCATCGAGGATCCAACGCCCATACGGCATCTCGCCTTTGTTGGCGATGGTGGCCGCAACACGCGCCATCTGGAACGGAGTGACCACTACTTCGGCTTGTCCATACGCCGCCTGGTGAATGTACAACCCCAATTCCCGCGGCGTATTGGGGCGCGCCACGGTGATTCCAAAAATCGTCGCCGTATCGAACAAATCCTGCGCGCCGATATCATACGTTCCCAATTGCGCGAAGTAGGCGTTGCAGGAAACCACCAGCGCCTGCGGTAGCGCAATGTTCCCGTGCGGATTGCGATCCATCACATCGTCGCGAATGGGCCGCCGCTGCCCCTGGATCATCGCACCGACGCGCCCGTCGGGCAAGCGCGTGCACGCGTGGCGCTGTTCGAGCAATGCCGGACTCTTCCGCAGAGCGGCAATGCTGGTCACCACCTTGAATGAGGATCCCGGCGGATACAGTCCGTAGCGTGCGCGATCGAGCACCAACTCCTCAGCCACAGCGGCCACGCTCGCCCCATAGTTCAACTGCTGCGGGTTCATCTGCGCTTGCGACGGCCACGGATAACTGACCGATGCCAGCAAGTCGCCGGTTTCCGCATCCATGATGACCACGGCGCCACGCTGCTTTTTCTGCTTGAGCAGCGCGCGCTCGAGGATGCGCGACACACGCATCTGCAGGCGCGCATCGATGGTCATCTTCACGTCACGGGGGCGCGCCATCAGTTCCATCACCCGCGGATTGTCCGGCTCCCAGCGATGGCGGATGAGCGGGAGCAGTTCCTTGTAGTCGAACTTCAGCCGCCGCACCACCGCGCCGGTTTCCTCGTCCTTCTCTTCTTCGACCTCGATGCCGTCATCGAAGCCCTGCAGGCGCAGCCGCGACCGCGATTCTTCAAACGCCGTGTTGCGCGCGCCGCGCTTCAGGGGACTGCGCGTGTCACCCAGCACGTAGAACATCGGTGGTCCGAGGGGGTAGTGGCGCCGGTCGAGAAAATGCGTTGTATCCGCCAGATTCGCGCCGAGCGCTTCATATTCCTTGCGGTGCGCATCCACTTTGGCGAAATCACTGGTGGCCAGAGGGAGGCCATTGCGGTCGAAGATATCGCCCTTGGGAATCATGCGGGCGGCGGCCATGATGCGCGGGTTGTACTCATAGCGCCGCACGCCATCGGCATTCACCACCAGTGTGCCGCGGAGCAGAGTGTCGTCGGCGCGCACCACCTGATACCACCCGGCGCGGAGAATAAACACGACGCCCGCCGCGGCGAGCAATTTCACGACGTGCTTCAAAGGCTTGGAAAAATGCTGCCCCTGATCGCGGCCCGGCTGCGCGGAAATGGCGAGCAGCATCCCCAGCATCAGGAAATTCGCGAGCATGGAACTGCGCCCGTAACTGAGGAACGGAGTCACTACTCCGCTGAGCGGCGCCAAGCCCAGAATCCCGGCAGTGATGACGACAAACTGTACCGCCGTGATCAGGACCAGTCCGGTGGCGAGGAAGAACGAATAGGTTCCGGGGGCTCGCAAGCCGATCTTCAGGGCCTTGTAGAAGAGGAGGACATAGAGCACCATCACGGCAGCGAATCCCACGAATCCGAACTGCTCGCTGAACACGGAAAGGATCAGGTCGGTGTGTCCCGCGGGCACCGATTGCGGATAGCCGAGACCGAGGCCGGTGCCTGTCAACCCACCCGTGGAAAACGACCACAGCGAATGGGCAATCTGATCGCCGCCGCGCACATGGTTGTCCCAGATGTTGAGCCACATGTCCGTGCGCTGGCGCACCGTTTCCGGCTCTTCCAGCACATATCCGGCGAGAAATCCGCCGAAGATCAAGGCGAGCCCGAAGGCCGCGAGGCGGAAGCTATTGCGGGCGATGGAATACAGGGCGAGAAAGAGACACCCAATCACCAGCGCAGGCCCCATGTCCCGCAAGGCGAAGAACAGCACGAGGCTGGTTGCGACGCCGGCAAAGACGGGCAGCGTGTAATCGTAGCGGGCCACATGCAGCACGCGCGCCAGCCACGGCAGCGGACCGCTTTCCACACGCAATTCGCGTAATGCATCCCAATTCGCACCGAAATACCCGGCCAGGAACAAAACCAGCAGAATGCGAATCGCTTCCACGGGCTGGAATCCGAACAGGTTCACCTTCGCATCGCTGCCCGCCGGGCCCGCGCCGAACACGAACAATGCCAGGGCAAGAATGATGGCCGCCGCCAGCGGCACGAACGTGTATCGCCGCGCCAGCCGCTCATAATCCAATTGCGACGCGGCCAGCATCAGCCCGCAACCCGCAATGACGCCGATGGCGAAATCGCGAAAGATTAGAGAATCGCGCAATGGATCGCGCAGGCTTACCATCAGCGCGAGTCCCAACCCGCTCAGCAGGGCAACCAGCGGCAGCAGCGAATTATCGCCGCCGAATCCGGTCCATCTCCAGAAGAAATGCGCCGCATAAAACGCCGCGATCATCAGTCCGCACCAGAGGAGAAAGGAATTGCGGAAATCCTCGCGTGTGCGTACGGCGATCAAGGGTTTGAAGGCCGCCAGTTGCTGTGCCGAAAGAACAGGAACGCGCGGCTCCGGCTTGGTGTAGCCGAGAAGCGTCTCATCGACCCACTTGCGAATGCGCCCCTGGCGCTCGATGCGGCGCGCCTCGGCCTGCTCCACACGCTCGCGAGCGGCCTCCAGACGGTGGGGCAAATCGACCAATCCGCGCTGGCCGGCGATATCGCGTTCCGTCACCAGTTCCCGCGCGAGCGCCCCGGCGTTGGGTAACGTCTGCCGCACATGGAGCATCTTCTGGATGCGCGCCGCCGCGAATTCGCGGTCCTGCGGCAGATCCAGCACACGCAGGTTCTCGCGCAGCGTTTCCACCGCCGTCGATCCATCGAGCAACAGCAGTTTGTCCGAACCGACGCGCGCGGTCTGCGCTTCATAGACGAGAAACAGCGCCGCCACGACGGCGATGGTCGACGGAATCAGGAGCACCAATTCGCGGGTGCGGCGCGCCGCGCCTTCAATCCGCTTGCGCTCCTTGCGCTGCCCCGCTAGGATCTGCCGGCTCGCCCGTGTTGTTGTCATTGGCCTGCCCCCACCGCCGGACGTTCCACTTCTTCAATCCGCAACTGAATTTCTCCACAACGTTTCAGCAGCAATTTGTACTGGTCCACCGCGGATTGGAACACGCCGAGTTCCTGATACAAATCCCCGGCCTGGCGGCAATGGCCGAGGGCCCGGTTCAGCAGTTGCTGCTCCAAGTCCGGTATGTCGCGCATTTTGCGCGATTCATCCCAATGGCGGTCGACCAGCCGCCGGTGTGCCGACGCAAGCTGTAACTTCTCGCGATTGCCCGGTTCATGGCCGTTCTTCTGGGCTTTCTCGAGAGCCTCCACCGCGCGATCCATGTCGACAAATTCTTCGGCGTACAGGCGCGCCAGGCCGAGGTACGGATCGGGCCAGCGTGACCGCAACTGCGCCGCTTCGCTGAACTGCTGCACCGCCGCATTGGCGTATCTCTGGCGGATCTGGCCGTCCCTGCGCGCGGCGGAAGAGGAACACTGGATGCGCGACAAATGGCCCTCGGTCAGTCGCAATTCCGCTTTCACGTTGTTGTCGGAGGGGTCAATCTCCAGCGCACGCGCGAGATTCGCATTCGCTGCCCGCCAGTGCCGTTCGAAGATGGTCACGGTGTCGGAGATGCGGTATTCGTTGATGGTCTCTTCCGCCCCGCGGGTCAATTGTTTCTTCAACGCGCGCCGGGCCGGCCAGAGGAAGAACTCGAACCATGTGTTGTCGCGAATCGCCACGTAGCGTTTCCACGCCTCGTCGGGATTTTTCAATTGCTCGCGCGCAATTTCCGCCGCGAGGTCGGAGGCCTTGCCATATGCGCCGTAGGCGGACATGACAATCCAGATGGCGATCAACACCGCGAACCCGGCCGCGCTCAGCCGGGCCAGCACCATGCGCGGATTCTCGGGCTCGCGCGCTGTCGTGGCTACGCGGCTCGTTTGCGAAGCCCGCACGGTCGGATCCGCGTCATACTGGGCGCCCGGCGCGCGCACGGTTTCATCGCCCACGTCGGGCGCGGGAATTCCCTGCAAATAGTCCTCGAATGCTTTTCGAGCCTCCGCCGGCGAGGCGAAGCGCTCGGCGGGATCGCGCCGCAACATACGCATCACGAGACGCCGCAGTTGTTCCGGATATTGCGCCGGCAAGCCCGCGGGCGGCTGATGGGAACGGATGCGCCGCTCCAGCATCTCGCGGTTTTCGGCTTGAAACGGCGGCTGACCGGCCATCAACTCATACACGATCACACCGACCGCCCACAAATCCGACTGGCAATCGGCCTTGCCGGTGGACAGGCGCTCCGGCGAGGTGTAGGCCGGGCTGTTGAAGGCCATGGTCACCATCGTTTCCTTCAACGCGCGGGCAATGCCGAAATCCAAGACCTTGACACGCCCGGTGGCGCTTTCGAGGCGTATGTTGCGCGGCTTCAAATCGCCGTGCACGACTTCGGTGGAGGCCAGCCACTCAAGCAATCCGCACAAATCGCGAGCAATGCGCGCGATCTCGATCGGCGGCAGGCCCGTGGGACGGCGGATCACCATCGCCAGATCCTCGCCCTCGACGTACTCCATTTCGATGTAGAAGCATTGCGCCGATTCCTCGTGGCCGTAGTCGTACACCTTGACCACGCGGTCTTCTGGATCGGCGAGTTCCTTCTGCAATTTCGCGCCGTAGACCTCCGCTTCGAACTTCACCTGCTCTTCTTCGCCGTCGCCGGTGCGCACAATCTTCAGCGCGCACATACGCTGATCGCGGACGTTTTCGGCGCGGTACACATCGCCGAAATTGCCGCGCCCCAGGAAGGAGAGAATGCGAAAATGCAGGAATTGATCGCCGGGGTTCATTGCTTGGTGGCCTCCGGCTGCGGCTGCGGTGTAGCGCTCAACCACTCGATGCCGGCCTGGTTGAACTCGAGCTTCAGGTAGTCAATCAGCGGGCACGCCGCATCGATCACCGACACAGGCACGGCATTCGCCGTGAATGTCGCCGCATAGAGGCGACCCTTCGATTTTCCGGAAAAGACCACGCCTTTATCGGCATGCGAAATGCGCAGCCGGGATAATTCGACGTTGGAATCGTGGACGCGAATGCCCACGGCGTAGGTGCCCTCGGAGCGAATCTGCAGGCCCTCGACGCGCGCGGCGGAAAGGCCATCGGCCGTAATCACGGGCTCGGTGGCACCGGGCGCTCCCACCAGCGTCGCTTGTTCGCCAATCAGCGTGACGCCGTCCTTTAATTCGACGCGCTCGGAATAATCCCCCGGCCCGACATGCACCGTATCGCCCGCCTTCGCCTGATCGAGCGCCTGGGAAATGGACGCCACGCCACCCGGACCCACTGCAATGATTCGCGGCCCGGGGCGCAGATAGCGCGCCGCGGACACACCCAGCAGAAACGCCACCAGCACGGCAACGGCAAGGCGCATCCAACCTCGCTTTTTCGGGGGCTTCCACTGCACGGTGCTATCGGCGGCGAAACGCGGCCCTTCCATGTAGACCGCCGACACGTTGTCCTTGCTGTTCTCGTTGGCCGCCTCAATCAACCGCCCCGCCACTACGCCGGGATGGCCCGCGCCCTGCTGGACAATCTCGCGAATCCGTGCGGACGCCACTACATCGGTCAGCCCATCCGAGCACAGCAGAAAGGCGGCATCCGGCTCCGCCGGCTCAACGCCGGTCTGGATGAAGAACTCATCATCGGGATCGCGCAATGCCGAGCCCGCATCGCGAAACACCTCGTTGCGGCGCGGATGATCCATGGCCTCGCTCTCAGCGATCTGCCCGCTGTCTTCCAATTCGCCCACCGGCGAATGATCCTGCGTGAGCTTCCGGATCTCGCCGTTTTGAATGCGGTAGAGCCGCGTATCGCCGACATGCCCGTAATGGAGGCGCCCATCCTCGATGACGGCCACGGTGAGGACGCACCCCATGCCGGCATGATCGGCATGCTTCTGCGCGTCTTCGAAAATGGCGTTGTTGGCGAGGGCGATGGCTTCGCGAATTCGCCGCTCAGCGGTTCCTGTCTTGCGTTCCAGCCGCGCGCGCAACGTCTGCGATGCAATCTGCGCGGCGACGTGCCCGGCATTCTGGCCGCCCATGCCGTCGACGACGAAATAGACGCCCTGCGCGTCATCGGCGAAGACCGCATCTTCGTTGCGCCGCCGCACATGTCCCGGATCTGTCGCCGCGTGCGAGCGGAATCCCGTGGCGCCCATCAATCCTCCGTCCGGAAGGCGAAGGCGAAGAGCGCGGTAACCACCACCAGCACCACCAGCAGAATCACCCGTGCCGAATATAACGTGCTCATGCGAGTTGGCTGCGGAAATGCAACGTCACGGCATCAGCCAGCCGGATCTTTGCCTTCCCCGGTAAACGCACCTCCCCGTCTTTAGGTACGAGTTCCCCGTTTACCGAAGTTCCATATTTTGACGTGTCCTTGAGGAAAAACGTGCCTTTGCCGGAATCGAAGCGGATCTCGCAATGTTCCTTGGAGACGTTGGCGTTCACCGCCACGATGCAATCCACCCACACGGTATTGCGCATGGCGTCGTCCTTCCCCTTGCGCCCCACTCGGATGAACGGCTTGGCCATCTCGAATTGCTGCGGCCCCTGGTCGTCTTCAAAGTCGAGCGTCGCATAGAGGGATGGCTCGCTGCGCTGCGTTTCGGCGGGGGCGGTGGCGTTCGACGTGGTGTGCTTCTCGCCGGCGGCGCTGCGCCGCACCGTACGCTCAGTGGCCGCTCCGACGCGCTCTTCCATCGCGCGCGGTTCGTCGAACAGCGACTTCACGATGAGCGGATTCTCCTCCGCTTCAGCGTCGTGGTTTTCGTAGAAATAGATCTTCCAATCCCCGCTTCCGATACGCCGGTAGTTTTTCCTGGCGTTGTTCGCCGCCGCCGCGAAGACATCGAGAACGGAGCGTTTG
>CALFYN010000362.1 GCA_937952345.1 uncultured Acidobacteriota bacterium | reverse complement strand
CGATTGAATCCGGATCGGATACAACCCCACCGGAGTGTCCGCCTGGATCTCCACCAGATACGGCAGCGTTCTCCCCGCAGTCTCCGCGGTCAACGGAGTAAAAGTCGCCGGCAGCGTCGAGACAATCTTTGCCCCCTCGGGCAGATACTGCCCGCGCAGCGTCAGTGTCACGGCTTTCCCGCGTTGTGCCCCCCAAGGCTCCAGCGAACTCAGCACCGGCGGGGCCGCCCATGCAGCCGCCGCCACAAACAGCAATCCCATCCGCATCATGGCGCACTCCTTGTTCCCAGCGGCACCGGCAGAAATTCCCGAATCAATCGCCCCGCCCCCGGATCGTAAATCCGCACCGATCCATCAAACCCCGCCGTCGCGATCTGCTTCCCGTCCGGCGAAAACGCCACCGTGTAAATCCCCGCCTTATGTCCCGTCAGCGCTCCGGTCTTCTCCCCAGATTCGCTATCGTACAATCGAACCTCGCCCGCCGCGCCTGCCACCGCAATCCGGCTCCCATCCGGCGAAAACGCCAGCGCCAGAATCATCCCCGGCTGCATCTCCAGCTTGCGAATCAAAGTCGTATCATCGGCAATCTTCATCACCCGAGGCCGGTCCATCCGGTAATAATACGGAACCCTGTCCTCGCCCCCAATTACCACGAAATCCCGAGTCGGATGCCGCGCCACCGCGCTCAACTCCCCGCGCAGCAGGTTGACGTTCTCGATGAACTGCCCGTTTGTTGCGTCCGTCAGCTTCGCCGCCCGGTCCCGCCCCACGCTCACAATGCGCTTCCCGTTCACTCCAAACACCGTCGAAAGCACCCAATTCTCATGATGCGGAATCTTCTGCAATTCCTTCCCCGTCGCCACATCCAGCACGCGCAGCGAATTGTCCGTACAACCCACTGCCACCTGCTTTTCATCCGGCGACAGCGACGCCCCGAACACCGTGTCTTCCGTCAGCTTCACAGACCGCGTCATCTTACGCGACGCCACATCCCAAACCTGCACTTCTCCAAACCGCGCCGGAGTCCCGCCCGCCGCAATCAGCGTCTTCCCATCCTTCGTAAACAGCAGCGATTGGATCCGGTCCGATTGCCCCAGCAACCGCGCCTCCGGCCCACTCCCGCCTGCCTTGTGCAGCAGAATCTCCCGATACCCCGACACAGCCAGCAATTGACCATCCGGCGACCACGCCACCGCATTAATCACCGGCGGCTGATCGTACACATGAGGCTTGTTCATCGAAATCGAATCCGCGGGCGTATCGTCCTTCGCCCCCGCCGCAATCCAATTCCGCAACACAGCCACCTGCGCCTCATCCAGTGGCTTCCCGCCCATCGGCATCCGAGGCTGCCGTTTCCCCGTCACATAATCGAGCAACAACGGAATCGCCGGCCCGCGATTCCCGCCCTTCGCCAGCCCCGCAAACGTCGTCAGATCCAGATTTCCTTGCTTCGATGCCGGCTGATGGCACCCCTGGCAATGCCGCTGCAGGATCGGCCGCACGTCATTGTGATATCCTGCCGCGTACGCGCACAATCCTGTTGCGAAGAGTAACAAAGCACGAACCAGCATGAAAGGCATCCTCGTATGCTGGCAGACTATCACACCCCGGCTTGGCACGGGGCTTTTCACAAAACGCATGCTCCCCTTTCCACAGGGATCACGCGTACTAACTCAGGAGCTATGATGACCCGTACACTACAACACTGCTTTCTACTGCTCGCCGTGAGCCTGCCCATTGCCATCGCGCAAAATGCGCCGGCTACGTTGGCCGCCGGACTGGAGTCCCCCTTCAAACTGGCCCTGACTCCCGCCCGTAACCTCCTCGTCGGCGAAACCGGAGAAGGGCCGAATGCCGGCCGCATCACTCTCGTCAACCGCTCCAGCGGAGCGAAATCCGTCCTCATCAATGGACTGCCTTCCGTCTCCACCACCGAAAGCCGCGAAAGCATCACCGGCATGATCGCCCAACGCCGCACCATCTATGCCTTAGTCGGCGAAGGCGATGTCGTCATCTCCGGACCCACTCCCGGAACCCAGATCCCCAACCCCAAAGTCGCCTCCTCGCCCATCTTCAGTTCACTCCTCGCCCTTCGATTCTCCGTCGATATCGAGGACGTCAACGCCCCCTTCACTCTCACCCCACAACACCAGGTGCGCCTCGCCGACGGCATCGATGTCGAACTCGACAACGGCGCCGGAGCACGCCTCAACGTGCAAATGGTCGCCAACTTCGCCGATGTCCATCCCGACCCCATCACCATCGGCCGCGCGTCGCACCCCTTCGGAATGGATTTCGCCCGCGGCAATCCCAACTTCCTCTACATCGCCGATTCCGGCCAGAATAAGTTGCTGCGCGTCGACATCCGCTCCGGCCGCACGCGCACCATGGCCACCTTCCCGCCCATCCCCAACCGCACCGGCTTCGGCCCCCCGGTCAGCGACGTTGTCCCCACCAGCGTGCGCGACTACGGCAATCAACTGCTGGTCACCTATCTCAGTGGCTTCCCCTTCGCACCCGCCGCCGGCGGCGCTTATCTCGTCAATCCCGTCAACGGAGAATGGCAGCCTTTCCTCACTAACCACACCACCGTCATGGACGTCCTCGTGCGCGAGCAACCCAATAGCGATCGCCCGCAATTCTTCGTCCTCGAATTCAGCGGCAACCTGCTCGCCCAACCGCCGCTCCCCGGACGCCTGTTGCAGTACACCACCCAACAGGCCGAGGAGTTGCAACCGGGGCTGGTGAGCCCCGTCAGCATGGTCATGGATCGCATCAGCGGCGAAATCTACATCAGCGAACTCGCCACCGGCCGCATCGTGAAAGTCACTCCGCGCTAATCGAACACAACGCAGCAATATGCCCCCCGTCCCGAGGCCAGCCCCGGCTGGCCTCTTGGAGTGACATACTAACCAATACGCTGCGGTTGGAGGAATCGAAAAACCGGCTCATTCGCGGTGCGTTCCATCCAATAGTATGCCGGGAAGCCACTTGTTGATTTGTGTCATCATCAACCTCATGGAAACAGGCTCCATCGGCTGGTGTGACCTCACCGTCTCCAACGCGGCCGAAATCCGCGACTTCTATCGAGCCGTCGCCGGCTGGGGTGTCGAAGAGTGCGACATGGGCGGTTACAGCGACTACACCATGACGATCCCCACCTCGGGGAAAGCCGTCTCCGGCGTGTGCTGGTCCCGCGGACCCAATGCCGGACTGCCACCTGTCTGGCTCATTTACGTCACCGTCGCTGATCTCGACGCGAGCATCGCCGCCGTCCTGGAACGCGGCGGCAAACTCCTTGCCGGCCCCAATGGGATGGGTGCCGCCCGTTACTGCGTCATCGAAGATCCGGCCGGCGCCAAACTCGCCCTCTACCAACCCGCCCCACCAACGGAGAAGTAACGCCTCAGCGGATCTCCAAAGGCAACGTCGTTTCGATCTTGGTATCCATCACCGCAAGGCTCGCCGTAAGTGTGTATGCCCCCGCCGGCAGATTCGGCCGCACAACCACCGAGTAATTCTTCTCCCCGCTAAACCGCAGCATCCGAATAGCCAGAGTGAACGCCCGCCCGTTCGACCACCGGTAAACCTCACCGCCCCGCTCATTGCGAATCACCACGTCATAGTCTTGACCCGATGGAAAAGTTAGTTCGAGCGGAGTCCCTGTCGTGTTCCGCAGCGTCATCCGAACCGTAATCGCATCGCCCGTCGAAAAACGGTCCCCGTTCAATGCCGCCTGGAAACTCCGCTCCTTCTCCGCAAACGACGTAAACCCGCCCAGCCTCGTGTAGATCAAGTCCCAAACCACTTCTCCGGCGATATTCGACATCCGCCGCTGCACCAAACCGACGTAGGGCAGGAATGTTTCCGAAATCAGTCCCGCGTCCGCGCACCGCCCTGGCGCATATCCCACCCGCAACGCTCCGTCCCGGAAATCGCCCAGTGGCGACCGCAACTCCGCGTTCTTCGATTGAATCACCGCCGTCGGATTGCAGTCGTCAATCTCCGTACGGAACGCTTCGCCGGTATTCGCCTCGAAAGCCACCCAGTTGTGCTCCGCACGGTCCTGCTCGCTGAAGAACACCAGCGTTCCTGCATCGTTCTTGCGCAGCAGTCTTGTTCCCCCGGGCATGCCTGTCAACTGGAAATACTCCTTCCCGTCGATCACCCGCGCGCCCGTGATCTCCGCCACAAACGTGCTCGGCGTCAGCACTCCCGACAGGCTCCCTCCGATGCGGTAAATCCACTGGTTTCCCACCTCCAGTGGGAAATAATCCTGACCCGGCAAGGTTGCGGCAATCAGCAACGTGGCGATAACAAGTTTTTGCATACTACTCCATTTCTTCTAACGCGGCACACCTCACCCAAGTTGCGCCCTCATATGGATTACGCGATTTCTCAAGCCCAAACAGCTCACACCGCGCGTCAAACATGGTAGATCTGAAAGAAAGGGCGCCATGAAACTGCTTGCCATCCTCCTGTTGCCGTTGCTCCTGCTTGCGGCCAACGTCAGGCTCTATCTCAAGGACGGCGATTATCACCTCGTGCGCGAGTATCGCGTCATGGAAGACCGCGTCCGCCTCTACTCCGCCGAGCGCGGTGAATGGGAGGAAATCCCTCTCACCCTCGTCGACCTCAAACGCACCGAAAGCGAAATTCAGGAAAAGGCCGCCGCGGAAAAAGAAAAAGCCCAACTCATCGACGAAGAGGAAAAAGCCGAACGCGCAGCGGCCCGCGAAGTGGCCAGCGTACCCCAGGATCCCGGCGTCTACTTTGTCGACGGCGGCACCGTCAAGCCCGTGAAAATTGCCGAAACCAAGATGAACAACAACAAACGCCGCTCCATCTTGCAGGCTATCTCCCCCATTCCCATGATCACTGGCAAAGCCACCGTCGAACTCGACGGCGAATCCTCCGCCTTCACGGTGTCCAGCGAGTTGCCGGAGTTTTATTTCCGCCTAACCCAGGCAGAGCGGTTCGGCATCATCCGGCTCACTCCCGGCAAGGGCGTTCGCATCGTCGAGAAAATCACCATCGTTCCCGTCTCCAAGGAAATGGTGGAAGAGCGCGAACAGATCGAAGTCTTCCGCCGCCAGGTCGGCGATGGCCTCTACAAAGTCTGGCCCATGGAGCCCCTCACCCCAGGTGAATACGCCGCGGTCCAGTTCACCGAAGGCAAGGTGAACATGCAGGTCTGGGATTTTTCCTTCCGCAAGAAATAGAGCCGGCAACCCTTGTCGGATCGCCGGCCCGCAAACCAAAATCGCAAAAGTTACAGCGCCGCTTTCGCAGCCGCCAGCGCCGTTTCGTAATTCGGATGATCCGCCACTTCCTTCACATACTCCGCGTGCGTGATCGTGTTGTCCTTGTCCACCACGAAAATCGCCCGGCTGTGAATCCGTAGTTCCTTGATCAGCGTTCCAAACGCTTCACCAAACGAACCCGTGCGGTGATCGGAAATCATCTTCACCTTGTCCACGCCAAAGGCGCCGCACCAGCGCTTCTGCGCGAACGGCAGATCCATGCTCACCGTGTAGATATCCACGCCGGCAAGCTTCGCCGCTTCTTCATTGAACCGCTTCGTCTGTGCGTCGCATACAGGCGTATCGAGCGACGGCACAACACTGAAAATGCGCACCGTGTTTCCGGTCTTCGCGAGATCGACGGTCTGCAGTCCGTTGTCCACCGTCTCGAAATTCGGAGCCTTGTCGCCGGCCTTCAATTCCGGTCCAACCAGCGTCAAGGGGTTTCCACGGAGCGTCGTAGCACCAGGTCTTTCCATTCAGTCCTCCTGAGGATGTAAACCTTCTATTGTAGCAACCGGACGAATTCGTCAAGTTCGTTCACTGGCAAGCGGCATGCGTAGTCCTCGCAAACATACGCCGTCGCCCGCCCATCCATCGCCTGCATGTCCTTCGTGAACGGCATCCACACGCTCCACTTCTGCCGCGACGATTCGTCCAGCAACACTACCGTCGCATCCGGCATGAACAACTTGCGGGCCGCACGCAACATCGCCGCCGCATCCTCAGCGTCTCGCTCGCCCACCACCACGATCTGCTTCGGTTTCGACAGGCTCAGCAGATACGCCGTTGCCATCATCGGAATCGTGATCGCCGAAGTGCTTAACCGCCCCGCGAAAAACTCCAGCGCCCGGTCCGCGCTCGTCCGCATTTCCTTGTCTCCGGTCAGCGCCGAAAGCCGCAACAGATTCCGTACCATCACGCTGTTGCTCGACGGCTCCGCCCCATCGTAATCGTCCTTGATTCGCAACACCAGTGACCGGTCTCCTTGACCCGTGCTGTAGAAGCCCCCATTCGCATTGTCCTCAAACAGCGAAACAGCCTTCCGCGCCAATTGCACGGCGTGTTCCAACAACCCCACATCGAACGACGCCTCATACAAATCCAGCAGAGCCTGTACAAAGAACGCGTAATCGTCCAGAAAACCCTCGATCGCCGCCTCGCCCTGCCGGTACCGCCGCAGCAGCACATCGCCCCGCCGCATCGTTCCCAGAATAAAATCCGTCGCCCGCTGCGCCGCCTCCAGGTACGCTGCATCTCCCAAAACCTGCGCCCCTTTCGCAAACGCCGAAATCATCAGCCCGTTCCACGCCGTCAGCACCTTATCGTCCAGGTGGGGGCGTACTCGCGTATCGCGCAACGCCATCAGCCGCTCCCCTGCCCCCGCAAGTGCCTCCGTCACCTGCTCCGCCGTCACTCCGAACTGCTCGGCGGTTTCCTCGATCGTGTGCGCCTGATAGAGGATGTTTTTTTCCGTGAACTCCCCGTGCGGGTCTTCCTCCACGTTTCCGTGCTGCCGCACACCATACCGGTATGCGAACCAATCCGATTCCGGCTTCCTGACCGTCTCCTCAATCTCCCGCATCGAAAAAACATAAAACGCACCTTCCCCCTTATGTTTCGGATTCGACGCATCAATCACACTGTCCGCATCCTCCGCCGAATAAAATCCTCCAGCCGGATCCCGCATGTCTCGCAGCACGTACGCAAACGTCTCCCGAGCCACTTGCGCATACAGCGGATCCTCAGTGATCTGAAAGGCCTCCAGATAGCTCACCGCCAGTTGTGCCTGATCGTACAGCATCTTCTCAAAGTGCGGCACGAACCACCGCGCATCCACCGAATAGCGATGAAACCCGCCCCCCAGTTGATCGTACATGCCGCCCTTGTACATTTCGCGTAGCGTCAGCAGCGACATCTCCATCGCCTCTTCTTCCCCGTTCCCAGCGAAGTACCGGTGCAGGAAATGAAACTGCACCGGACGCGGAAACTTCGGAGCCTGCCCGAACCCGCCCATCCGCGGATCGAAGCTTCGCCGGAACGCCAGGTAGCAACTCTCCACCGCGCCAACATCCAGTTGCGCATTCTTCGTCTTCGCCGTCAGCATGTCGGAAAGCTGCCGGATCACATCGACGCTCGAATCCACCAACTTCTCCCGCTGCGATTCCCACAGCCCCGCGATGTGCTGCAGCAAGGCGGGAAACCCGGGACGCCCATAGCGGTTGTCCGGCGGAAAATACGTGCCTCCATAAAAGGGCTTCAGATCCGGTGTCAGCCACACCGACATCGGCCATCCACCCCCGCCCGTTGTCGCTTGGACGAACGTCATGTAGATGCGGTCCACATCCGGACGCTCTTCCCGGTCCACCTTCACCGGAACGAAATAGCGGTTTAAAATCGCCGCAATCTCCTCCGATTCAAAGCTCTCCCGCTCCATCACGTGACACCAATGGCACGTGCTGTACCCAATCGAAAGAAAGATCGGCTTATTTTCCTGTCTCGCTTTGGTGAACGCATCCTCGCCCCAGGGATACCAGTCCACCGGATTGTGCGCGTGCTGCAAGAGATACGGACTCTGCTCCCGCGCCAGCCTGTTCGTGTGCATACACCATTCTAGAATTCACTTCACCCCCATTGGTTCTTTTTTCACAACACCTTCCCCCTCGCGAATCGTGATCAAGTGATTCGCCGCCAGCCCGTTCACCGTCTCCGTCTTCCCGCCCGGCCAGTAGATCGTCGCGCTCGCCGTCGTCTCCATCCCCAATCCGAAATGCAGCCGCGAATCATTCACCGAATAAAAGCTCGCCTGGCT